>JAESSR010000168.1 GCA_016764015.1 Phycisphaerales bacterium | reverse complement strand
CACCCACAGGCACCAACTCAGGACGAAAAATCAAAATATCCGCACACTGCCCAACTGTGTACATCGGGAATCCGAACGAATAGTTATCGCCAAGCCCTTTGGTTTCGAGTTCTGTCTTGAGCGTCGGGTTCCGCATGACTCTATTAAACGGCAACAGCATCGCCAGATACCAGGTCAGCTCCGCGATCCCCGGGATCTCGGTCTGCAGCACAAAGGTTGATTTCTCAGGGTCGATCCCCGCCGCGATCCAGTCCTTGACGATATCAATTGTCGAGCGACGGATATCCGCAGGCTTGTCCGCCCGCGTCGTAAACGCGTGCATGTTGGCGATCAAAAAGAAGCAGTCATACTCATCTTGGAGCGCGACCCGGTTCTCAAGCGAACCGACCCAATGCCCAAGGTGAAGCTGCCCTGTCGGCGTGTCGCCGGTCAAAATACGAGGTTTGGTGTTCATGATGGATGAGTTTAGGGGCTTGGCTCATATTTGTGGTTTTCAAATAATATTTCTGATTCGGGAATACTGAGGGAATGAGACCGAATCTCTTTGAGAACACCGAGAGCACTTGTTATCGGTAGTATACATCACCGCCTGGGCATCACCGCCTGGGCATCATCAACCCAGGAGAATTTATTTATGTTTCATCGGAACAAAAGACTCAAAGCCTTCACCACCGGGTGCCTGGCATCGCTCGTTGTCTTTGGATATCCATCACAGTTGCTCGCGCAGAGCAACTTCCTTGACGATCCCGTCCAAGGCATCACCTCAACCACCCAAGAAGCACCGACCACCGCTGAAGAAATCAACGATGTCATGACCGGGCTCGCCGCCGGCGTTGGCATCGGCGATCTCATTGAGCCCCGACCGATGCCAATTCGTGAATACACTGCTTTTCAAAGCAGCCTTTGGGCAGAACTCTATGAATCAGATTATAATATTGAGTTGTCCCAAATAACTACCGGCGAATGGATATCAAATGCTTCTGGGACTGTGACGACACACAACGAGAACGATGTTCCCTTGCAAATGGACATTACTATGTCACTTGAAATTCTTCCTGACCGATTCAGCTTTATAGATCAAGAGGACATCGATTTACTTTCAAGTGTTTCAGCACGACTTGGCATTGCTTGGACCAAACTCACAAACACTTCGGGAGATGAAACACGCACACTGGTATTCTGGATTCAAAAAAACTCAGACACTACTCCAGTCACAAATATTTTTCCGCTGGCCAGAGTGTCGACACAGGACATCGACTTACTAGAAGATATCATTGTCCTTATGGACGGAGATTTAGACGACCCGGCATATTACAATATAGAAAACTTAGATACCTTTGGCCTGTTTAGCTCATTTAAAGCGAGTGTAAGGAGCGCAGTGACTTCAGCTGTGAAAGCAATCGCAGTTGCTGCTGTTGGGGCAGTTCTTGTTGCACTTGCGCCAGCAGCTGGCGCAATGGCGATTGCTTTGGCTGTAACAGCGGTAGCCGCCTATGCTTTAATTGAAGCGACCGATGCGGTAGAGAATATTCGCGAAGCCCGCGAAGAACTTCGTAACGCCCTTGACGACAGAGGATGGAATGTTGATGATGCAAGCGGGGCAGAACTCCTTGATGCTGCAGTCATTGAAGATTTAATCCATCGAAGATAATTATGAGTAAACACTATCAAACGCTCCCACTAGGGGAATCTGTTTGGGTACGCCGTGACCACCCTGATCACGGCGTACTCTTTGTTCTTAGAGAAATTCGGATTACAATGCTACTTCTCCTTTTTGCATGCATTGCACTACTAATAATTTTTCGAACAACAATGGTTATTTTTAGAAATGACAGTTTTCCGATTTGGATCTCGATTTTACTCTACATGTTTTTTGCTTTCACATATATCTACCTTACACGAATCGTTTTTCTGCAAGCTTGTTCGCTTGCGATCTGCCCCGTCTTCTTTTACGCTGAACAAATTGATCCGGTCCAGCTCACCATTTATCGTTTGCGAAAACCACAAATCACGGTACCACTTCGAGACTCTCTTGTTTCCAAGACCATCAAAAACCACTATATCAACTTAGTTATTATGAGCAAAAGCAAACAATCTGAAGTCACCCTCGGGCTTCTCACCCCGGAAGAATACGATCGTTTCATGCAATACTGGAACGCCGCCAACCCGCCGGCAAGCACCAAAGATCAGGATTAATCACACCCCGGTCTGTGCCGCGTCGGCGTTGATCATCAACGCGAGCAGCACATTCATCAGGTTAAAGCACACATGCATCGTGATCGGCACACCGACCCGTTTGGTGCGTTCGTACGCGACGCCGCAGGTGAGACCGACCGCGAAGATGGGCAGCAAAGCGTGCCAAGGCACGGGCACACTGTTGAGCCGATGGATGCCCGCGAAGATAATCGCGGTCAGAATAATCGAAAGCCAAGGGCTCTTGAGCCACTTGAGCAGTGCGCCCTGCAAGAACACACGGAAGATCAGCTCCTCAACAATCGGGGTGCCGATCACCGCGCCGGCGACGATCGCCCACACCCACGGATTATCAGGCTGATCTGTCATTAGATCGAGTGTCCCGTGCCCCATGCCCGTTGGCGCTGCGTCCTGAGTCTGGGTATAGATGAACACCCCGAGCATATTGAGCAGTTCAATAAACGGATACGCGAGCACAAAGCACCCCAGACCCACAGGCACATCGAGGATGCTCAGCCCTAATCCACAGTTGTTTTTTGCCCTCGCCGTCACCTGTCGATGCGCTGCCTTTGAGGATAAAGAGCATCCCGACACCCGCGATGATCCCGAAGAGATATTGCCCGACGGTGTTGATCGCGAGCATCTCTGTATCGCCATAGTTCTGATCTTGTATCCATTGAATCTTGCTGATCAGTTGTGGAGCCGACGACATCGCGAGAATCACCACAAAGCACGCAAAGACCCACACCACACCAGGCAGGGTCGAAACATCGCGCAGTCCTGCTTTGGCAAATCCGCCCGGACGCAACAACCCGCCCGCGAAGAGCAAAGCAATCACAAGGAGCATCGAAACCGATAATGAGACAATCTTCCATTGCTTCATGGTCTCGTACACTTCATTCACACTCTGGTTGCCCACCACGCCAGCATCAACGACCTGAGCGAGTGTTGGACCCGCCAAGTCTGTTTGGGCTGCTGCTTGGGCAGCTGCGGGCGATACAATACATGCCAACAATGCAATCATCACCATCAAGCGAGTCGACGAGCAGACCGATCTGTCGAGTAATCTACCTATGAATGACCCAGCTTCCAACTTCAATGACTTGCCCGCTGTGCTGGGCGAGATTGTCGATTTCAAACTCGAAGAAATCGTATCGGCCAAGCTTGCAGAACCAATCACAGTGCTCGAAGGAATGATCGCTGCCGCACCGCCAACGCGGGACTTCTTTGGCGCATTAGTCGATCCCAACGAACAACACACACGGGTCATCGCCGAGATCAAGCGGCAGAGCCCCTCAGCAGGGCTGATCCGCCCTGAATATGAACTTGATGGTTTTAAGCCTGAGATCATCGCGCAGCAATACTCCAATGCCGGTGCATCGGCCATTTCGTGCCTCACGGACGAAAAATTCTTTGGCGGGCACCTCTCATTCATCAACCGAATCAAAGCCATTGTTGATCTGCCTGTGATCCGCAAGGATTTCATCCTCGATCCGTACCAGATCATCCAAGCACGGGCTCATGGGGCCGATGCTGTACTTTTGATCGCCGAATGCTTAACCAATGCTCAAATCACCGAAATGCTCGAACTCGCCGACTCACTGGGCTTATCTGTGCTTCTCGAAGTCCATTCTAAAGTCAACCTGCTTCGGGTTCAACCGATTCTCAATGGGTCAACCAACAAACGGGTGCTGCTGGGGATCAATAACCGTGATCTGACCAGAATGGTGACCGATCTCGCCCATACCACTGATTTGGTGGAGTTGGTGGATGATCGATCGATTCTCGTCTCTGAATCAGGCATCAAAGCCCCCGCCGATCTCGCCCGATTAAGAGACCATGGCGTTCACATCGCGCTCATTGGCGAACATTTCATGCGTCAGCCGAATCCTGGCGATACGCTCAAAGCCATGCTTGAATAGACACATCGGGTGTCTAATGAGGCGATAATCTGCATATCCCGGCGTTGAGCCGATTGTATCTTTCTCTCTCCTGTCGAGGAACCCATCGATGCCCATCCGAACACTCCGCCTATGTATTGCCATGTTCTTCGCTGTCGTCTTGGGTGCAGGATCGTCAGCCCGCGCTCAAGATCAGGGTGCACTCGATGTCCTCGATGCTTCGCGGGCTGCGCTCAATGCAACACCGGGATTCAGCGCCCAGTTCAGGATGAAAGGCGAAGGCGGCTCGATGTTCGCTGCCACCCTGCCCTCAATGAACGGGCAACTCTTCTTTGGCACCAATGAAGAACTCGGCCGGGTTGTCCACTGCATCGGCGAAGCCCGCGACCAACAAAGCGCCTCGGCAGAACCAATCGACATCTTGGTCGCAACAGATCGACTTCTGTGGACCGATGCCAAGAAACGAACCATCACCGAACGCCCGATCTCCAAGCGAACCCGCGGGCTCCCCTCAGCCTTCGCGCTCGTGCTCATCGATGCAATCGTTCAGGACGACCCATTCGCCAAGGACACAAACAACGCCCAGTCCATCGAGCTGCTCGCTCAAGAAACTGTATCTGATGTGCTCTGCGATGTTGTGCATATCAAACGGGCCAAGCCCGAAGGGCGATCACGATCGGGGAGTGATTCCTACACCGATGTGCGTTGGTTTATCGCGGTCGAAGACAAGCTCCCCCGCAAGGTTGAGCACATCACCGACGCGGGGATGGTAAAAATCACGCTGCTGCTCGAGCTGGGCACAATGAATATGCGTGAGCCGCCTCAGATTCGGCTCGATGTTTCAAGACCCAACGGGTTCACATTTACATCAACCATGCCCAAGCCCAAAGCCGATGAGCCTGATGATTTAAACAACTCGACGACCCAAGCCCAAAACACCCAACGCCCGCCCGTCACACCCGCCGAGCCGATCGGGCCCAGTATCCGGTATACCCCAGCGTTCGCTTTTACGCCTGATGGCGCTAGCGAAATCAACAACACCACCCAAGATGAGCGCATCACTGTATTGTATTTCTGGGGGTCATGGTGTATCCCGTGCACCGAGACCTCGCCGATGGTTTCGGAACTCACTGAGCAGTTCGCTGGTGGCGATCAGCCTGTAGACATCTTCGGGCTTGCGATCCGAGAAGCGGACAACAATCAGACCATCGCTGACTTTGCAGACAAAGGATTCTCGCATCGCTTAGTGCTCGATGCGGATCACATGGTGTCGTTGTTTAAAGCTCGCGTGTTCCCCACGCTTGTGGTGATCGCTGGCGATGGAGAAATCATCTTCCAGGGCAACATCACCAAAGACCTGTCTTCAGAGGATTTGGTTGCCCAAGCGAAAGATGCCATTCTCGGAGCATTGGTCACCGAGTGATTGAACTAGGCTGCCGTTGGCAGGTTCAATCCTTCAAGCCCGGCCTGGATCGCATCGAACTCGATGGCTACGAGCTGACGCCCGTCTTGCACCGGCTCGACCCGCACGACCGTTGCCCCGATCATCCGAGCAGCCCGCGTCACAGGACAATGAAGATTTTCAAAGGCAATTGCGATCCGCTCGCCGGCGTGCGCTTCGCGTGGTCCAAAGAGTTCAATCGAAGCGCCGCTCTGTGAGACAT
>JAESSR010000167.1 GCA_016764015.1 Phycisphaerales bacterium | reverse complement strand
TCATCAACGAACTTGGACGAAGAATGCAGATGGTCGAGAACTGTGCGATGGCATCAGTGGTGGTGAACTCAGACATGTTCTGAATCACCGCATGAAACTGAACGAGACCGTTCACCATGATTAAGAAAACTTATTACACTGAGCAGAGGACAACTCTATGCGATGAAAACTAGCCGCTGTAAGGGAGTCTCAGACCAATCAGAGACTCCCTTACAGTGGTGGCTGATCGTCGTCATCGTCGAACTCGAAGTCAAAGTCCATCATGCTAGAATCATCGTTATCGATCATGCTCGCGGGGACCATTTTCTTCTCAACCGGCGCTGGCGCCGATGGCTTGGACACAGGAGCCGGAGCATCGGTTTCCTCTGGAATCCCATCCTCGAACAACATTTCCGCATCAAAATCATCGGGATGGGCGTTGACGGTGACCAGGAAAACCAATCCGCCAAACGAGATCAAATCACCTGCTGAGAGCGGTTCAGAGCCTGATACACGCTCCTGATTCACATAAGTGCCGTTGCTTGACCCGAGATCGTTGATGACAATCGAGCCATCGGCGATAATGATCTCGCAGTGCTTGCGCGACATGCCTGCGATTGGTACACGGATATGACAGTCATCGAGACGCCCAACAAGTGTCCGCTCATGAGTGAGCGGCACATTGGTTGTTGAACCATTCTTTGTGACACGAACAAGGATGACTTCCAAAACCGACCTACCCTTTCCTGCATCGCTCCAAAGACCCATTACCCTGGGAGGATATCTCTATGGCGGACAATACCGCCTTTTCGCTTGCGAAGCAACGATCAATTGGCACATCAAGGGTGGTATTTCAAGATCTTCACGATCAAGTACCAACTCAACTTGATGTCCAATGTGCCCGTTCGCTCTATATACATATACCTTTTTGTTCTCATAAATGCCACTATTGTGACTTTTACTCCATCGTAGATCGGCAAGATCGCCAGCAACTCTTTACTGATCGGCTCGTCCGAGAACTCCGTGCCCAGGCACCATACGCCGATCAAAGACCGCTCAAATCTATCTTTATTGGCGGCGGCACGCCCTCGCTCCTCGCTCCAAAGCTCTGGAAAACACTCCTGAGCGAACTCGATAACTTATTCGATCTTTCAGATATTTACGCAGGGATCGGCGAGTTCAGTGTTGAAAACAACCCTGAATCTGTCTCTCAAGAACTCGCCGAAGTCTACAAAGCTGGCGGCGTGAACCGGATCTCGATGGGAGCTCAGTCCTTCAATCCTGAGCATCTCAAATCGCTCGATCGGATTCATGACCCCGCCAAGGTGCCCGTAGCTATCGATATCTTTCGGCAGGCAGGCATTCAACGGGTTTCGCTTGATCTGATATTCGCTGTTCCAGATCAAACCATTGAGCAATGGGATACAGATCTGCGGACGGCATTGGCTCTTCCGATCGAACACCTCTCGGCGTATGGCTTGACCTACGAACCAGGCACCGCGATGACCGCGAGATTGAGCCGAGGTGAGTTCACCCAGATGCCCGATGATCTCGAAGCTGAGATGTACCTCCACACCATCAAGACCTTGCGTGCACATGGGTTTGATCGATACGAAGTTTCCAATCATGCCAAACCCGGCGCAGCGTGCAAGCACAACATGTACTACTGGACGAGTCAAGATTGGCTCGCCGTTGGACCGAGTGCATCGGGTCATTTCCGCGGCGCGCGATGGAAAAACACGCCTCGGCTTGATGATTATCTCAAGGGTGATGATCAAGGGTTTGCACCGATTTGCGACTACGAAGCACCTGATGCTCGGCGCGAGTTGATGGACCTCTTAATGACTTCAATCCGGCTCGCACAGGGTGTGGACGCTGAACATTCACTTGCTCAAGCCGACAAGCTCGGAGCGAGTGTACAACTCAAACTCGCAGCCCTCATGTGCCAAGACCAGGGCTGGCTCGTTGATGTGCAAGCACCCCGCTGGCAGCTTACTGATGAGGGTTTCCTCTTCGCCGACCGTGTGGCACGGGAGTTCATTGGGGCTTTAATAGTAGATTAAAGTTGCCGAAGATTAACCAAGATCGTCGGGTGTGCCTGCTTGCTCAGGTGATGGTTCAAGATCGGGCCTTGGGATATCGAGCCGATTGAGGGTTGTCCGCAAATCCTTGGGCCATTTCGTCCTGATATCCATCGACTCCTCCTTGATCGGATGCGTAAACACGATCCGATGGGCATGGAGCGCGAGCCTAGGCGATGCGTGCTTGACAATGTTTGGGCCATACAACTTGTCACCGAGCACCGCGGCACCGATCAAATCCATATGAATACGAACCTGATGCAATCGACCCGTCACAGGGCGAGCTTCGATCAACGCTGCTTTGTTGCTCTCTGAGAGCACCCGGTATGCAGTCACCGCGGCTTTGCCTGCATTCGAGATCGATGCTTTACGGATCGAGGTGTACCGATTTTTGCGTTTGAGCTGTTCGAGGATCGGTCGCCGAATCACCCCGTGCGGCTCTTTGGGCGCTTTGAGGCACAATGCCCAATAATACTTGTTGATCTTGCGTTCTTCAAACTGCTTACGCAAGCCGTCGTATGCTTCCGCAGTCAGCGCAACGAGCATCACGCCTGAGGTTTCTTTATCGAGACGATGAACTAAGCCGAAGTCTCGCGCTTGTCCGAGTTGTTGGAGTTGTTTGCCGTACTTGGTGAACAACCCGTTGAGCAATGTGTCGTGCTCGTGCCCAACGCCGGGTTGAGTGACAACCCGTGTCGGTTTTTCGACAACAAGCAGATCGTTATCCTCGTATTTGATTGCGTAGGTGACCCGTTCGTTTGATTGGATGTATCCAGATGGTCGATTCACGGGCTTTCCTCATTGATGTAGGGGTCTTGGGTGTGACGGCAAGCGTAGCCATCGAGATACCATCGCAGGACGCCACCAGCCGGTGAGAGCCCGATCTCTTGGTGATCTTGTTCGAAAAGATCAACTAAATCTCGCCCGGCATGCCCGGTGCCAACAATCGCGATAAATCTGGCCGCATTGATCAACCTGCGGGACATCATGACGCGGCTCTGACAAGGGGCAATGCCTACCAGTTGATCGGTGAGTTCGTCGAAGCCTCGGATCAGCCCGTGTTCATCTCCCAGGAGAACGAAGTCCAATCGATCGTGCCCGCGCTCGCGCCATTCGAGATGCTCAATGAGTTCCTTGGTGTATTCAGCCGCCCCGTCAGGGCGATGGGCATGGATGCTGTGGAGTTGCTCTTGAGGCACCCCTCCCGCATCAACCAGAATCTGCGACCAATGGGTCATTGAATGATCTGGATGCCCGGGCTCAACAATCGGCTCAGCGACAGACCAGAGATGAGTGCGTGACCATGGGATGGAGCGGTATTTGGGATCAGTCATCAGCTTCATCAGCAGACGCTCTTGGATCGCTCCGTGTGAGAGCGCCAGATGAAAATCGCCAAACTCGTTCACACAGTTGATCGAATGAATAAACAAATCCGCAGCGACACCATCGAGCGTATCCTCGGTATCTTCACCAACGCGCACCGATCCGGGCAACTCCGGCGGCGTTTGTGCTGGTTCTAGGTCATAAGATTGTGCATCTGCATCGTTCACTGCGTATTGTTGCATCTCCCTGTCCATAAACCAGTTGCACTTGCAACCAATCAGCATATTTAGTCATGACCCAAGACAGAACCGCCATATTGCGCATGATCGATGCAAATCTCAATCGCTCACGCGAAGGGATTCGGGTCATTGAGGACTGCGCCCGGTTTGTGCTCGATCATGCGGAGTTGGCTCAGCAGTGCAAGAATCTGCGTCATCAGCTGCGATCCGCAGTTGAATCACTCAATCTCAAACCAAACGAACTCATTACTGCCCGTGACACACTGGGCGATGTAGGCACTGTCCTGACAACCGAGCGAGAAGCGGATCGATCCCAAGGCATGGCTGATCTTGTGCGTGCCGCTGCCAAACGGGCGAGCGAGGCGATGCGTGTCATCGAAGAATCGTCCAAAGCTCTGGGGCATTCGGGAACTGCATTTGAAGCGATCCGGTATCAAATCTACACCATTGAGCAGCAGACGATGCTTGCGCTCGCTCCACGATGCTCGCAATGGTCGCTGTGTGTGCTGATTACACAATCGCTGTGCACACATCACGATCCGGTCGAGATCATCAAACGGGCTGCTGCTGGCGGGGCGGGGTGTATCCAGTTGCGCGAAAAGAACATG
>JAESSR010000166.1 GCA_016764015.1 Phycisphaerales bacterium | reverse complement strand
GGTGATGCTAGGACTCTGATCCGACGCTATGGCCTCAGGGATGGCAAGATCGGTGATATCAAGTTGGAGGCTTTCCTACGGCAAGTCGAGGTACTTCAAGCCAAGGAAGCGAAGCGGGATATCAGGGAGCTGTGGACTGCGAAGGAACACACGGCGATCATGAACCTTCGCTATCTGCTGCCTCCATCTGACAAGGATACGTTGGTTATCGCGGCATTTGAGACCAAGGCCCTCTGGGACCTGTTGGGTGCGTTCAGGCGTACACATAATCCACGCGACAAGACGTTTACGCCAAGGTGAGATGGCGGGGACGCTCCCAGAGGTTCGATTGACGGCATCGGGCGATCGAACCAAGCCTGGCATGACCGGCGATGAGATTATCGTCGAGCGGGTGTTCTCATCAGAAGCTGCCAGTCGCACCATTGGACCGATGCGTGAGGTTGCCAGTCGTATGGACAAAAACAGGGCGAGGCAATATCCTGATGATCCCGAGCCCAAGTACTCTATGTTTGGCAAGTCTGGCACTTCACAGATTGCGTTGGTTCCACCGCCGGGGTTCTTGGCGCCCAAGACCAAGAAGGGGTACTACGAGAAGCAGCACCACTCGAGTTTTATTGTGGCTGCTCCTGCGAATGAGCCGCAGATCGTGGTGCTCGTGGTGATCGATGACATCGGTCCTGAGCGTGTTCGGCTCAAGCATCATTATGGTTCATGGGTCGCTGGGCCGGTGGTTCGTCGAATTGTAGAAGATACGCTCCCCTATCTTGGGGTACGATCGGATTGGGCGTCGAAATAAGCGAAGCCTCCGAGTAAAGAGCGAACAGAAAGCCTTTCGTGGGTTTTTGTCAGTAAAATCGGCACATTTAGGGCTGTTAATCTCTCATTTTGGTTGTGTAGAAACAAGTTTCGTGTACACTTTCTTTGGATTATGGGCTCTTTTGTGGGGTCGATAAGTGAGAGACTTCGCAAATCGCACACCTGTGCGAAGTAAATTGGAGAACATAAAATGCGAAAGACACGAACAGCAGTTGCAGTACTCGCGATGATCGCAGGGGCAGCACAAGCGGATGTATACACAGACAACACTGGGAGTTCAGATGTCGGTGGCGACATCAACTCATTCTTCTTTGACCAAGGTTTCGATCATCTCGATATCACTCAGGTTGAAGTGACCAACGATGCTAGCTTCATCTACTTCGATATTTCTGTCGCGGGTGATCTTGACGCAACGAACTGGGGCAAGTACCTCATCGGTATGGATACCGGTCGCGTTGGAACAACCAATACTGGTGCTTGGGGACGCAACATCGATTGGGGACAAGGCATGACCGACTTTGTTGGCTCATGGGCAGACGACGGCGGTTCGGCCGCGGGTGCTGAGCTCCACGCTTGGGACGGCGCTGCATGGAACCTGACCGATGCGACTTACCTCGCAGGCACAGAAATCCAAGGCGATGATTCCAACCATGCAGCAGGCACACAGCGCATCGCTGTTTCGCTCTCAGCGCTCGGGCTCGGCGTTGGCGATGTGCTTCTCTTTGATGTCGCTTCCACCGGCGGCGGATTCGATCCGGGTGTCGATCACCTGAGCCGATCTGATTTCGCAACAGATGATTGGGCGAACCAATCAATGTCTGGCGATTACCTCTCATACACCATTACTGTTCCTGCGCCTGCTTCGGCAGCACTGCTCGGGCTTGGTGGTTTGGCAGCGATGCGTCGCCGTCGTTAATCACCCAGAACACAGTTGGGTTACTTGAAATGAATCGCACCCGGGCACACGCTCGGGTGCGATTTTTTTGTCTATGGAGCTTTAGCGTGTGATTGGTGATTTGCCCATCACGATCTTATTGCGTGAACCGACCCGCACGATTTGAGCGACAAAGCGTTGGTATTCAAGGTCGAGCTGCTGCAGTGTGGTGCCTTTGGGCAGAAAGCTCAGCAGCGTGCCTGATCCAATCCTGCGTGTGTTGAACTTGCGGAGATCGTTCGGTGAGAGCTTGTTCCTAAAGTTGCCGATGGCGATATCTTGAAGGATTTGCTCCAAGGTTGAGCTGTAGCGTCCACCCTCGCCCTCATTGAGGAAATGGATCAACGCCCACACCTGTGCATAATAGATCAACGCGGTGGGTTGCCCGGTCGGTGCGATGATGAGGTCTTGCGGGCGGAGTGTGAGCAACGAATGGATCGGCATCAGTGCATCACTGTTGTACGCATCGCGGAGCTGGTCGAAGCGCTCGGTGTTTGCCCACGCCATGAATCGTGGATGATCGGGGAACTGAGGGTCCCATCGGAATCCTTCCATCATGCACGCGACCCCCTCGTCGAGCCAGACGGGCATGGGGTCTTTGAATGTTGAATGCGAATACTGATGCCAGCCCTCGTGGGCGCAGATCACGAAGGAGTCTTTGGGGCCGATGTCGTAGAAGACACCGATTTGCTTTGCCGAGTATCCGCCGCGTTCGATTGAGAGGTAGACTCCCGCGCGTTTGCCCATCAATGAGCGTGTAAGGGTTTCCCATTGGTTGCGTGTGTCGAAGAAGTAAGTCTCGATCGGCTGAGCAGGGCGAGGCAAGCGGGTGATGTCGCTCTGGTAGTGGAGGATCGAGAGTTCAACGAACGGCGGCAAGCGTTCGAGAATCTTGCGATCGGTCGAGGTGGTGCGGATAATCGAGTTGGGGGTGTAGTACGCCCACCCGCGATCGCCTTTGAATGTCCAAGGCTGACGGTCGGCGACGAATCTTCCGATGTCAGTACTGGGATTGGACGGTGGTTGAGTCTGACGCGAAGGCGCAGAATAACAGCCTGCGATGAGGGCGATTGAGAGACCAAGAGCGAGTGCCCGAAGAATCATCCGAGTTTATCCAACGCGGATTTGGTCGCATCACGGTCTTTTTCAAGCCCGGCGAGCTGGTCGCGGGTTTGTTGGACGAGATGGGCGGGTGCTTTGTCGGTGTAGCCGGGGTTGGAGAGTCGCCCTTTGATGCCGCCGATGGATTTCTCGATGGTGGCGAGTTCTTTTTCGAGCCGATCTTTTTCAGCGCCTTCGTCGAGTGCGTCGGCGAGGTTCGAGAGTTGGTATTCGCTGCCTTCGAAGGTGAACGAAGCGGCCTGTCCGTCCGGAGTATCGCTAGAGATCGATTCGACGCCGGCGAGGGTTTCGACCAAAGGCGACCACCGTGCGATGTCGTCGGCGAGCGAGCCGGATGCGTGCAAGACGATTTTGCGTTTGGGCGCGACATTGGACTGCGCCCTGATCTCGCGTATGGTCGAGACCAATGAACGCACACGCTCGTAGGCCTCTTCAGCCACCTCGTCACGCAACTCATCATCAGGCTCTGGCCAACCGGACTGGCAGAGGGTTTCGTTGGTGCGGGTGTGTGCGAAGTTGAACCCGGTGATCTCGTTCATCGGGATGTCGGCGAAGCGTTCGCTCAGTGTCTCGGTGATGAACGGCATGACCGGGTGCATGAGCCGGAGAATCGCCTCGAAAACAAGGCGTAAAACCGCACGCTGGTTCGGGTTGTCGGCGATGGTGGGCTTGATGGATTCAAGGTACCAGTCGCAGAAATCGCGCCAGAACAGGTCGTACAAAGTGTCGGCGTAGTCCTTGAACATGTAGTTGCGCTGGGCGGTGTTGATCTTGTTGGTCGCATCGACAACGCGCGAGAGCATCCAGCGGTCGATCAGGGTTAACTCCTGTGGATCAATCGGCATGCCCGGTTCGATCGGATTCTTTTCGAGCATCATCATCGAGAACTTGGCGGCGTTCCAGAGCTTGTTGCACAGGTTGCGTCCGAGATCGAACTTGGGCGAGGTGTTCTTGCCGGTGGCTTCGTCGAGCTCGACGGGCATGCGGACATCTTGGGTCTGCGTGGTCATCTGGCAGAGCGTGAAACGCATGGCGTCGGCGCCGTGGGAGTGGATGATGTCGAGGGGGTCTACGCCGTTGCCCAGGGACTTGGACATTTTGCGTCCATCGCCGTCTTGGATCATGGCGTGGATGAAGATTTC
>JAESSR010000165.1 GCA_016764015.1 Phycisphaerales bacterium | reverse complement strand
GTTTAATCTGTGCTTGAATATCGATTGCTGTGCGAATCCCGCTTGTGTTTGGGCGCGCTGTGAGCCCAATCCTTGCAGGGCTTGGTGTCATGCAATAGTAAAGATGAACAGCAGATGGGAGCTCGCGTGCCAGCTTGGCCGATGCTCTTGCGCCAATACTGATAACGGAGTCTTTGATTTGTTGTATCTCTTGGCTGTCGAGCTGTGAGAGTAAAATACGCTCGGTGGGAATGCCGCTTGAGTTGAGTTGTTTTTCGCATGCGGTCGCTGCTGATACATAGGGAGCAGACTCCGACGAGAGAACAATGAGTGTCTTACCAGCCATCGCAACAGATGAAGCCATCGCAAACACAAGAACACACAACACACTCAGGAGTGATCGCTCAGAGCATGTGTTTCGAGATGTGATATGGGTGAAGTACGACATGTTTTAATTAGAATGAATAATGTATTTGTACGAATAGGCTTCGCCCAGGTGTTTTTTGGGTAATGCTCGTGGCCGTTTGATCGAAAATCTGGAGATCAGTCTGGTCGAGCACATCAAGAACACCAATTTGCACTTCGGCGTTCCATTCAGGTTTGCCGATTGTTGCGGTCAGATCAAGTCGATGAAAAGCTTTCACCGGCTCAGTGGTATCGCCATGAGTGACACCCGTATAGCGATAGTTTGCATTGAGGACGAGCCAGTCGCTGATGTGTGTATTTGCGGTGACGCCAACCTTGTGCTTCGCAGGGCGAAAGGCACGGGCATTCTGGGCCGATGCAGTAAACTCAAAGTCGTTGTATGCGTACCAGATTGAGAGGGTTGTTTTCTCCACATGGTATTTGAGTTCTGTCTCAAACCCATAGGCTTTGGCAGCTCCAATATTGTCGATCGTGAAAAAGGATCGCCCAACAACCGGTGCCGGTTCAGGGAGTTCAATCACACCTGTGAGGTCTTGGTAGTATTGGAGATAGGCGTCGGCGCGGAATGTCAATCCATCGCTGATTTTTCCGTTGTATCCAATCTCTATCGAGTAGAGTTCCTCGTTATCGATTTCGCCAGCGGGGCTCAGGTTGACTGCGAACAATCCGCCACCGACAGGGAGGCGTTCAGACGATAAATCTCTCAACGCAGTCTGAGGCGTGCGGAACGCCTTTGCGAGCGCGAAGCGGAAGACATGGGTGTCATTCTCGTCAGGCGAATAGAGTGCGGCAACGCGCCCCGACCAATCCAGAGAGGTTTCTGAGTACCAGTCCGTTCTCAGCTGAGTTTCGAGTGTCCATTCTTCATTGATCGACCAGCGATCGCCAATAAATAACCCGGCCCATTGTTCTGAAGATGTGCCAGCGGGCAGCGAGTCGGTTATTCGAGGCTCAGTAATATTGAGATGGATAATGCGAAGCGTGCCGCCAAGAGTGATTTCATGATTTGATGCAGTATCAAAGCTGTATTGCCCATCAATATTATTGTCGTAGGCGTTGTAGCGAAACATGGATGGGCGATTCACATCTTGGTATGTACCATACCATTGGATGTACCCGTTTGAGTCAGGAGAAAAACTGCGAGAGAGCTTTGCATGGGCTCGGACAAGATCAATCCGTTCATCAAGCCCGAGCTGGAATGCGAGGAATGGCGAATCTCCGCGTTCGAGATGAGTGCCTCCGATCCCAAAGTCAAACGATGTGTCGGTGTTAAAATCATAGATAGCATTAAATTTAAACCGCTGACTCCTCAAGAAATCCTTTGGTCTCGATGGGCTTGATGCGAGCCCTGTGATTAGATATTCTGTATCGGTCGATTCGATATCGTTGAACTCGCCAGAAAATCGCCATGCAAACTTTTCCTTTGCCTGACCGATACGGAAGTTGGATTTGACATCACCTTGCTCAGAGACCCGTTGGCTCAGGAGTATCCCCGCTGTCTCGCGTGGGCTTTTTTCGATAATGTTGATGACGCCATTAAACGCATTGGCGCCCCAAGCAGCACCGCCCGGCCCTCGCACGGTTTCAATTTGCTTGATGTCATCGAGGAAGACTGGCAGGCGTTGGAAGTCAACCCCGCCGTGCACAGGATTGCTCGCATTTCGGCCGTTCAACAAAAAAAGCGTTCGATCAGAAAATGTCTGATGCATGCCCCGCACGCCGATTGCCCATCGGTTGCGATCAAGCTGAAACGCATCGACCCCCGGTATGAATGCAAAGAGCTGAGGCACTTCGCTGACGCCAGAATATCGGATTTCCTCGGCTCGGAGAATACTCACCGGGACAGAGGTCATGTTAGATGCTTGCTCAGATCTCGACGCCGTGATCACAATGTCAAAGTCAGCAAAGAGAAGATCGAACGAGCCATCAAGGTCCAGCGATGAATCTGTATCCCATTGGGAATCAGTATCATCCGGTTCATCGTTCATCTCGGTCTGCCCGGGCTCTTCCCCCGAACTCGGTGGCAAGGCAAGGGTGTGCTGGCAAGAAACAGCTACGACAAAGGTCGCCAAGCGGGACAGATCAAGCTTCGGGAGTGATAGAGCCATAAATGACCTTCCAGTCTTCGATTAGGTGTGCGTGTCTGTTTAGACAGTGTCGCTTATCGTCGAGATTGGTCATTAACTGAACCTCCACTTTAGGTGGAGTCTCTTTCTGACTCACAATGAAGTGGAACCCCGATACGACCGAGAATTATTATTGACGCGAAGAATATCTTCCTAGAGACTCTGCTATGGTCAATAAAAAATCGAAGCGTGTTCCGATCGGCTTGCGGGGTCGTGCAATATTTGTTGTCACAACACTCATAGTCTGTGCTGTGCTTGGTGCTTCAATTATCAGTGTTCTCCGCACGAATAAAATTCTTAAGCGAAACCAAGAACTCTCAGTTGAAGGCTTTGGTTCCGGGCTGGCGGCTGCAATCGAGCTTCCTCTCGCGGTTGGCGATAGTGAAGAGCTTGAACGATTGACCAGTAAGTTTTTAAACCTCATTCCAGATGTGGGATTCATTATTATCGAAGACTACGCCGGCGATCAATCAGTCGTTGCGATAGCCGGTGCAGCATGCTTTGAGGCCTATCAGGCAGGCGAACTCTTTGGCACGCGGGGCTCGATCCATCGGATTGTTGTCAAGCCTTTAGATTCAAATGACAATGTAGATTACTTCGATGCTGTGATGGAGGATGAAAATATCCAAGAGCCTGATTCTGCTTCATTGGGCACCATTCTAATTGGTGTCACGAATGATGGCTTGCATAGCGCCCAGCTCTCCCAGTGGAAATCACTCGTCGTCACCATCGGTGCGGTGATGGCTGTTGTCATCCCAATGATATTTTTCATTGTTGGGGGATGGATTTCACGACTCAGTCAACTTGTGGAGTTCACGCAGTCAATCTCAAAGGGTGATTATTCTCGCCCTCTAACTGATACAAAGAATGATGAAATAAGCACGCTTGTTGCAGCCTATGAGCATATGCGTCAATCAATCAGTGATCGAATTAACTCCGAGCAGCGCCGCCAGGTAGAACTTCAAGCAGCCCGAGAGCAGGCCGATGTAGCCAACGAGGCAAAGAGCCAGTTTCTTGCGCATATGAGCCATGAAATCCGTACCCCGATCAATGGCGTAGTGGGGATGCTCGAACTCCTCTCGATGACACAGTTATCCGAAAAACAACGCAAACAAGTTCGGACGGCCACAAGTTCCGCCGACACGCTGCTTTGTTTGATCAATGACATCCTCGATTTTTCCAAGATCGAAGCGGGGCATCTGGAAATCGAATCAATCCCGTTTGATGTACACGATATCTTTGAATCTGTTGTCGAGATGCTCGCTCAAAAATCAGTAGAAAAAGGCGTAGAGCTTATTTGTGACATTCATCGTTCGGTCCCGCGCAGCATTCAAGGCGACCCTACTCGACTAAGGCAAGTGGCTATCAACTTGATCAATAATGCCATCAAGTTTACAGAGGAAGGTGAAATTGTTGTTCGGGTGTACGCCGAAGAGTTGAATGATGTGTCACTCGAGTTGAAAGTCACGGTGTCAGATACCGGCATCGGCATCGCACCAGAACAAAGAGATCGATTATTCAAGTCGTTCTCACAGGTGGATGCAACGACGACGCGCAGGTTTGGAGGCACCGGCTTGGGTCTTGCAATTAGCAAAGGGTTTGTTGAACTCATGGGTGGAGAAATTGGTATTAACCCCGAGAAGACATTGGGCTCGGAGTTTTGGTTCACTATTCATGCAGAATCATGTGATCAAACAATCATGCCAAAGCCTGTGTTTACAGGGATTCTCAACGGGATGCGAGCCATGATTGTAGATGACAATCAGACGAATCTGGACATCTACACAGAAGCACTCACGAACTGGGGGCTGCGCCCGGAAGCAATCAATAATGGTCCTGATGCCATCATCGCGCTGCGAAATGCAGATGAGAATGATCGCTTCGAACTCATGATCCTCGATATGCAGATGCCAGGCATGGATGGTGTTCAACTAGCAGATGCAATCGTGAGCGACGAGAGTATTGATACTCCAATCATGGTCATGTTGACCTCGATGTATCACACACCAGATGCTGAGGATTTACAGAATCTATCGCTTGCAGCGTGTCTGCAAAAACCAGTCCGGCTTTCAACACTCCATGATGCGCTTGCTCAATATATTGTAGAGGGCAGATGTGGCACAGAGAATCGTTCAATATCTGCGATTGAGTCTTTCACGGCGCTCCGTGGGGCAAAGATTCTTGTTGCTGAGGACAATAGCGTCAATCAAATGGTTATCGGGGAGTTGCTCAAATCTGTCGGGGTCGAGGTGACGATTGTTAATAATGGCGCAGAAGCCGTTGCCCATGCTGATTCGGGCGATTATTCAATCATCCTCATGGACTGTGAAATGCCCGAGGTTGATGGGTATGAAGCAACAAGATGGATTCGCAAACAGGAGTGTTCAAGTAAGCAAAAATCGCATATTCCGATTATCGCATTAACCGCAAACGCGATTCAGGGTGATCGAGAACGATGTGTCGATTCAGGGATGGATGATTACTTAACCAAGCCTGTGAATGCCAAGAAGCTTTTTTCGACACTCCTAAAATGGCATTCAAATCCAGATGATTCGCATGAGTCACCGCATCAGAGCGAAAAAATCCTGGAAACAGAAGCTGTTACTGACAATGAGGAAGATCAGCTCATTGATCTCAATGGTGCCCTCGAGCGTTGCGCAGGAAGCACAGATGTGTTGTGTATGGTCCTCGAAGAGTTCGAGCGTGTCACCAAGGATACAGAACAAGAGTTGGAACAGTTCCTTCATGAGATGGACATGGAAAGCTTGCGAAAGCAAGCCCACTCGCTCAAAGGTGCCGCTTCAAACATCGGTGCGATTGAGCTTGCTGATCTTGCGGGCAAGATGGAATCCGCAGCCGATGCAAGCGATTGCGATATGGCCACACAATGCCTAGGGCAGATAGGCCAATCCCTCGATTCGCTCCGAGAAGGGCTCCCATCATTGATGGAAAACATTCAGGAGAGTGTGCAATGAATCAAGCGACGCTGCATAATCCAAGCACATCCTGATTGTCGACGACGATTCAATCACAAGAATCTCGCTCAAAGCAACAGTAGAGAGCTTTGGGTATTGTGTAGATGTCGCAGAGAATGGCGAAGAGGCATTCGAAATGATGCGTTCGCATCAATATCGTATTGTGCTTTCAGACTGGGAAATGCCTGGGATGAGCGGGCCCGAGCTGTGCAAGAAAATGAGAAATGCAAGCTCGTCAAGATACACCTATTTCATTCTCTTAACATCGCACAATGCGCCAGGTTTTATTGTTCATGGGCTCGAAGCTGGAGCGGATGATTTTATCTCAAGGCCGTTCAACCCGGCAGAGTTGCGAGTGCGGCTTCAATCTGCAGAGCGGATCGATGCACTTGACACGATGGATATCACAATCTTTGCGATGGCAAAGCTAGCCGAATCGAGAGATCCTGAAACAGGCGCACACTTGGAAAGAGTGCGTCAATATGTTCGCATCATCGCTCGCGAGTTGAAAAATACTACTGGGCACGAAGAGGTCGATGAAGAGTTCATCCCATTGGCCGCGAGGATCATGGCACTGGCGGATGTATATGACGCGCTAACATCCAAACGCGTCTACAAGGATGCATTTACGCACAAAGTCGCTTCTGATATCATTCTCGATGGTGCAGGCTCACACTTTGACCCGCAAGTCATCATGATCTTTCAGCGAGTAGAAGCTCAGTTAGAGAAAAACCGACTGAGCTATATGGATCAGCTTCAATCAGCAGCTTAGTGCTCTGGTAAAGAATGATCTGCTCTTGTCCCCTCTCTATGCGAGTAATCTCCTAGGTCGTGTCTGACGACTCTTTCCGGGTGGCCCGACGGAGTATGAATATCCTCATTCGGGATCGGAGTGATTGATAATCTACCCAAAGGAGCCGAAGGCGGCCCTCGCGGGGCACCAGAAAAAACGCTCCATGAGCCGCCAGACAGACCTAGATAGAGCTCGCCGTATACACAATGCAAAGAAAACGATTGCGTCAGCTTAAGAAATCTGGTACATTGATAATGAGCCGACGGTGTTCGTCGGGGGGATCGATCGTGGGGGCACAATCGATCAACAAATCGAGGTTTTTATGCGTCATGCATCAAGAGCCTGCTTTGTTGTGTTTGTTTCAGCAATAAATCAGGGTGTCTTTGTTTTTCAGTTGTCGGCTGCGCCGCCTGTACTTTCAGATCAAACTCAAGCGGTGGGTTTAGATACACCTCATGCTCGTGTATTCCTCGGTCCAGATATGGAGTTCATGGCAGCCGGCGGAGCCGCGGGTGACTTTGATAACGATGGCGATCAAGATTTATTCATCCTCGGCGGATCGGCATCGGTAGATCATCTCTACATCAACGATGGCACCGGACACTTTATCGACAAAGGAGCGTTCGCAGGGATTGACCGAACGCACCAAGGTTCCGGCGTTGCGGTTGGAGATTACGACAACGATGGCGATCTCGATGTATTCGTCACATCATTCGGGCCGCCAGATAAACGAGAACCAGGTTGGAATGTTCTTTGGTCAAACAACGGCGATGGCACATTTACTGATGTGACCGCAATCGCTGGTGTCTCAACTACAAATCCATTTGTAGCAGATTCATTCGGCGCATCCTTCTGCGACTATGACCTTGATGGCGATCTCGATCTCGCGGTCGCAGGATGGCTCGGCGGCGGGAAGGTATTCCTCAACAATGGCGATGGCACCTTTACCGATGTGACCACAACCGCGATCAACTCAAGCATGACGGGCAACCGTGGGTTCTCGCCAAGATTTGTCGACATGGACGGTGATTTATATCCAGAACTGCTCTGGGTCGCAGATTTCTACACTTCAAAGTATTTCGTCAACAACACCGACGGCACATTCTCTGATCAGACACTGTCGGCTGGTACAGGATTCGATTCCAACGGCATGGGCAACACCTATGGCGATTACAACAACGATGGCTACTTCGATTGGTATGTGTCGAGTAGAATCACACACGACACACTCAATGGTTCGGGCAATATGCTCTACCTTGGCTCCCAAGTCGATCATGTCTACAACGAGATATCAATCGAAACAGGAACCAACTTTGGATACTGGGGCTGGGGTGTTGTCTCTGTGGACATCAATCACGACGGGGCACTCGATATCTTCGAAACAAACGGATTCGAGGGCAACTACACAAATGATCCTTCTATCCTGTATCTCAACGATGGCACCGGGCATTTTAGTGATGCAGCCGCAGCGAGCGGGATCAATGACTCAGCCCAAGGGCGTGGGGTGATCAGCGCAGACTTTGATCTCGATGGAGACCAAGACATCATCGTGCTCAACAACGGCTCAACAATGGTCTATTACCGAAACGATCTCGTTGGCGATGACACCAATGCCATCACACTTGAGTTTGATACCTCCGCGTTCGATGAACTGGCACCCAACGGGTTCGGCACCCGTGTTTGGTTTGATTCAAAGTCACACAATCAACTCCGATACCTCGATGGCGGAACGGCCTTCCTCTCCCAATCAGAACTCTCAGTTCATGCGGGATTAGGAGCTGACACCAACGCATCAATCACAGTTCAATGGTCCAACGGCGATGTCGATGTATTCCCCGCCGTAGCACCCGGAAGATACACGATTCGTGCCCTCGCTTGCCCGGCGGATCTGACCCTCGATGGCACACTCAGTTTCTTTGATATCGCAGAGTTTCTCAACCTCTTCACCCAACAGCACCCCCAGGGAGATTTCAGCCGCGACGGACTGTTCGATTTCTTCGATGTCTCGGCATTTCTTACAGCCTACACCAGCGGGTGCTCCAACTGATAAAAGGCATGGAGCCGGGTCTGATATCATGTTCAACGACCAAATAACCGATGAATTTTACCCCTATACACCGGTTTTTTGAAGAATGCTCTATGTGCTCAGACCCCTATAGTGTATTGTGGTTTCACAGACGCACACGCAGGAAGTGCGCGCAGTAAGCAAGTGCAATGAGCTGAGGTAAAGAGATGATCGATCAAATGAGTTCAACAGGTCGTGGTGGTTTGTGCGCATTGTCGACTTTGGTGCTCGCGGCTGGGCTTACAGTTGGTGTTGCCAATGCAGCCGAGCCATTGGTCTCGAACCAAACGGTCAACGCTGGGCTCGGAGCTCCACATGTTGGAATAGATGATGGGCTCGGGATCGAATACATGACCGGCGGCGGGGCATGTGGTGATTTCGATAACGATGGCGATCAAGATATCTTTATCATCGGTGGCTCAGGGTCACTCGACCATCTCTACATCAACGATGGCACAGGCAACTTTACAGACCAAGCCCAAGCGTGGGGGGTTGCTCGTGCACACAAGGGATCGGGCGTAGCTGTCGGCGATTACAACAACGACGGCTTCCTCGATATCATGATGACCTCGTTGGGCCCGGTCGACGAACTCGCGCTCGGCTGGAACACGCTCTATCATAACAACGGCGACGGCACATTCACCGATGTCTCTGATATCGCAGGTATCAGCGGCACCAACTCAGACTTGGTCGATTCCTTCAGCCCTGCCTTTGGTGATTACGATCTCGACGGTGATCTTGATCTTGCGATCGCAGGGTGGTACGGCGGCAGCGTGCTCTACCAAAACAATGGTGACGGCACCTTCACCGATGTGACGCTCACCGCACTCGATGTAGACATGACTCAGATGCGAGCGTTCTCGCCTCGCTTTGTTGATATGGACGGCGATCTCTACCCAGAAATTCTCTGGGTCGCTGACTTTGGTGGCTCAAAGTACTTTGTCAACAATGGTGACGGCACCTTCACCGAGCAAACGGCAACCGCCGGAACAGGATTTGATTCCAACGGCATGGGCAATACCTTCGGCGATTACAACAACGACGGACGACTCGATTGGTATGTCACGAGCCGAGTCCAACTCACCGGGCCTGGACCGGGCGGCTCGGGCAACATGCTCTACTTGGCCACCGAGACAGACCATGTCTACAACGAGAATGCAATCGAAGCCGGTGCAAACTTCGGATATTGGGGGTGGGGGGCAACATCATTTGACATCGATCACGATGGTAATCTTGATATCTTCGCGACCAACGGATTCTGGAACACGGGATACACTGAAGTCCCATCACAGATGTTCCTCAATGATGGTACCGGGCACTTCGTCGATATCGCAGGATCAGCCGGCATGGACGATGCCGGGCAAGGGCGAGGCGTTATCAGCGCTGACTTTGACAACGACGGCGACCAAGAAGTCATCATCATCAGCGCACGCGAACAAATGAGCTACTACCGCAATGATCTCACCGGCTCAGACATCAACGCCATCACGCTCAAGTTCGATACATCCGCGGTCGATAACCTCGCTCCAAACGGGTTTGGCACACGCGTATGGATTGATTCCGCATCGCACAACCAGATCCGATACCTCGATGGCGGCTCAAGCTATCTTTCCCAATCCGAACTCTCAGTCCACGCAGGTATCGGGAGTGATTCGCAAGCCTCGATCACCGTCCAATGGGCCAATGGCGATACCGAAGTCTTCCCCGCAGTCCAACCTGGGCAATACACCATCGTCGCCTACGCCTGCCAAGCAGATCTGACGCGCGACGGCTCACTCAACTTCTTCGATATCTCAGCGTTCTTGACACTCTTCATCCAAGAGCACCCTCAAGGAGACATGAGCGGCGACGGCAACTTCAACTTCTTCGATGTGGCCGCCTTCCTCGCAGCATTCGCTGCCGGATGCCCATAAGCAGGCCGGATTGTTCAGTGCCAGCGAGGTCGTGTCTGACGGCTCGTGTTTTCCGAACACTC
>JAESSR010000164.1 GCA_016764015.1 Phycisphaerales bacterium | reverse complement strand
GTTTCTCCAAACCCGATGGTGCATGTCTGGCGACGCGAGTACGCCTTCCATGCGTCGGAGCCAGACTCGCGTCCGCCTCCGGTGTCTTTTTCGCCTCCGAATGCCCCGCCGATTTCTGCGCCCGAGGTTCCGAGGTTTACATACGCGAGCCCGCAATCGCTCCCTGTCCCGCATGGATCGAGGAATCTTTGAGCCGCATTCGACGAGCCGGCGAAGATCGCAGAGCTGAGCCCTTGGACCACATCGTTCTGCATGTCGATCGCTTCTTGAAGAGTCTTGTAGGTAAAGACATAAAGAATCGGAGCGAAGGTTTCCTCGAGTGCCATCGGCAGGTCATTGCCTTCTGGTGCTCGGATAATTGTAGGAGTGACGAAGTGCCCAGTCGCCAAATCACCCTCAAGATTCGTCACACGGGTGCCGCCAGTGAGTAGTTTCCCACCTTGTTCACAGGCGGTTTTGACCGCATACTCATATCCAACGACCGATTGCTCGTTGATCAATGGGCCCATGAGGGTATTGCTATCGAGCGGATCGCCGATGCGGACGGATTCATACGCCGTGACGAGTTTGGCACAGAAACTGTCGGCGATTGATTCATGGATGATCAAACGGCGCGTTGAGGTACAACGCTGCCCGCAGGTGCCGACGGAGCCAAAAACTGTTGATTGGAGCGCGAGATCAAGGTTTGCGTCGGCTTCGATGATGACCGCGTTATTGCCTCCGAGTTCGAGCAATGATTTCCCCAAACGACCCGCAACGACCGAGCCTACATGACGCCCCATATCGCATGAGCCCGTCGCGGAGATCAATGGGTATCGACGATCGGCGATCATGGATTCGCCGACGATGGCATCGGTGCCGATGACGAGTTGGAAGAGGTCTTCGTATCCCATCTCGGAAGCAATTTTCTGAGCGATGTCGTTGGTTGCGATGGCGGTAATCGGCGCGATGAGTGAAGGCTTCCACACGCAGGTATCACCAGCGATCGCCGCGAGCATCGCGTTCCAGCCCCAGACTGCATTGGGGAAGTTAAACGCGGTGATGATACCGACGGGTCCGAGCGGAAGCCATTGTTCTTTCATCGCATGTTCTGGGCGTTCACTTGGCATGGTGATGCCGCACATTTGGCGGGACTGCCCGACGGCAAAGTCAGCAATGTCAATGGTCTCTTGCACCTCGCCGATGCCCTCGGCTTTGATCTTGCCCATTTCCAATGAAACGAGTGAACCAAGTTCTTCGAGCACTTCGCGGTACGCGTTGCCGATTCGACGAACCATCTCGCCGCGCTTTGGAGCGGGGATCTTGCGGAACTCTTTGAAGGCCTTGGCTGCCTTGGCGGTGACGACCTCGTAGTCCTCTTGCGAGTCGAGCCGGATGCCAGCGATGGGCTTGCCGGTGGCTGGGTTGTAGGAAAGGACGATATTGTCCTTCTCAGGTGTTTCGTCGCCGGTGAAATCGGTGACGATGCGCGGGTGATGAACGAGGTTAAGTTTGGTAAGCAGTTCGTGTGTCATTGGGCTAAGGATATGCGGGCGGATTGGAGAAGGGCAATGGGTAGCGGGCAATAGGCAATGGATGAAGAAAAAAAGAAGCACGCATAGTTCATCGAGTTAGTTAGAGGCCTCAATGAGCCGATCACGGGCTTGTGTGCCATCAAAGAAATCATTAGCCAGTACATAATCCAATGCTGTCTTACCAGCATGATCTCTGAGTTGAACATCCGCACCGGCATCGAGTAATGCAACCAAGCTTTCTGGGCCGTAGGTCTCTTGAGCAGCGAATATCAATGCCGTCTCCCCTTTGTTTGATCTGGCATCAACTTCTGCACCAAGTTTAAGCAAGGATTTCACCCCCTCCAGACTGCTCACATGATACTGCCCACATGAGTGCTGTTTTTCCACCCTGATCCTTCGTCTCTATATCCGCCCCCGCAGCGATCAATAGCTCGACAGCTATCTCACTCTCCCCTTTATCCCATGACGAATACCCCATGAGCGGTGTAAACCCACTGTCGTCAGACACATTGACATCTGCTCCTGCCTCAATCAGTTTTCGTATCGCCTCTGAATATCTCGCCCTCGTGAATACTGAATGCCCGCCTGTCATTGTGGCATTGACATTGGCCCCGGCATTGATCAGGTCATCAATCACAAATATATCTTTGCATTCCATAACCGCAACCATCAACGGTGAGTACATTGTCCAATCCTCGTCATAACCAAGGAATGGTTGGAAGTTCACATCCGCACCAGCCTTGAGCAATGCCTCGATTACCTCTCGATTAGATTGCTCACCAACGGCATACATCAACGGTGTCCAACCATCCTTGTTCTGCGATTGCATATCAGCACCAGCATCAATCAATAGGGTCACCATATCAATACCGATACCAAGTTGAGCAGCGATAATCAATGGGGTCGAGTCATTCTCATCGCGCCAATCAACCGGCACGCCAGCTTGAATCAGAGCTCCCACTTCATCGACACGCCCTTCTTGAACAGCTTCAAAGAGCTTTGTCGGGCGTTCTTGGATATTCATGATTTGAGTAATCCCAAAGACAATGAGCACTACAACCAAAACTCCAAACCCAATCAAACCACCAAGCATTTGCTTATTCATCGGCATCTCCACCTGTTTCGATTGTTGAACCTGATATCTTATCTCCTCTTGTAGCTTGGTGCCATGCTTACGCCCTGACGAAGTCAGGGTTTAAGCATGATCTTGAATCAATGAATCCTGCTTAAGCTACGCGCAAGCAAGGCACCCGTCCGTTGTCCATTCATCGTGCGTATTGTGTAGGCACACCATATGGATACCCACAATCCAAAACCCAGCCGCCGAAGAGCCATCGCTTGGCCTGTATCGCATATGCTCGCGTTGGCACCATTGGATGTATGGATTCGGATGCTGATCCGATCCGGAGGCGTCAAACCTCGGTATTGGCCAAGACTTGCGTTTATCTTGGTGACGAGCCTCATCGGGACGATCGCAACCGTTCATGAGCGGGTGGTGCTCAGTGTTGTCTGGCATGTGAAGATAAAGAAAGAGAAGAGACGGGCTGGAAGCCCATCCCACCGAGAGATCAGCATCGAGCATGATCCCGGAACGATAGTGATCGTTGGATACTACCGCACGGGGACGACGCACCTACACAATCTGATGAGCTGCGATGACCGAATCATCACGCCAAGATGGCACCAATGCCTCGCTGGGCAAGGGTTCGTGCTTGGGTGGTCGATCTTGCGGTTTGTGCTTGTGCCATTTTTGGGTTCGACGCGCCCGCAGGACGCCGTTGGATTTGGACCAAACTGGCCGGCGGAGGATGACTTCGCAATGAGCACCTGGGGCATGTGCAGCTCGATCCCCGGGCGATTCATTTGGCCGAGCCAATGGGATGACTGGAAACGCTGGCACGCCCTTGAAAACCTGAGCGACAAGGAACTCCATCGCTGGCGCTCGCTGATGGCGATGTTTGTATGGAAACTCACGCGGAGCAAACGGAACCGAGCCAAGATCGTGCTGCTCAAACGCCAAGCCATACAGCACGGATCGCTGAGCTTGATCGCTTGTTCGGCGGGAATGTCAAGTTTGTGCATCTGGTGCGCGAGCCTACAGAAACAATAGATTCAAATGTCCGCCTGCATCTGTCATTGGATGGGCATCTGCTCGAAGATGCGCCAGATGTACAGACGATTCGAGATCGTGTCGTCGAGGAATATGCTCATACTGAATCAAAGGCTGCATCCGAACTCCACTCACTCAATGATGATGAACGCACAAACTCGAAACGATACATCCGGGTTCGCTATCAAGACCTCCGTGCTGACGAAATGGGTACGCTACAAGAAATCTACAACACGCTCGGTATCCCTAATCTTTGGTGGAACTCAGAGTGCGAATCATCGGCTCGTAGCTACCTCCAATCGCTGGGCACCTATACGACCAATCGAAAGCTACTCGATCTTGGAACGCCAAGCGAGCGAGAGCAAGAAGTGTGCGAGGAGATGCGAGAATACCATTGCCACGATGTACCGCCTGCAAATGAATCGAACATTGATCCTGTTGAGCAAGCACCATCACGAATCTGGCGAGGGATCGCATCGGGCACGCTCATCGCGATTGCGTGTGCTCTTGCTTGGATTGGGATCGTATGGGCATTGCATGCAATCAACCCCAATATCCATGCCCGGTTCGTGCCCGCGGTATGGATATGCGGGGCATTGATCGGAATGGGTGCTCACAAGGCAGCAGGGACAGGATCGCGGCGTGTTGGTCTTGTCGCAGCAGCCTTGACCATACTGGTGGTTCTGGGAGTTGCCTTCCCCGTCACGGTCATCAACTGGAACTGGGCAGCCGACGGCACACGATCAGAATGGATCTACCACAACGCCAAAGGCGGCTACGAGGGCTTGCGGAGCGTTGCCTCCGTTGTATTTATCATCCTCGGTGCCCTCACCGCGTATCGCCATGGAAGCTCGGCTGGGCCCAAGGCTCCGGGAAACGAAAGTCTCACCCTGTGAACTTGCAATTCTAAGTGAATTTCTCGATGTTTCTCTTGCCAAAACCAGTGCCAGTAGCCGACAATGCGCCATATGCCCAACGCGAACTCCAATAACGAAATTCCCCTCTCCCAGCCCAATATCACACGACTCGAAGAGGAAATGGTGCTCGAGGTCATGCGTTCAGGGCGGCTATCCATCGGCCCGATGCAAGAACGCTTTGAAGAACTCGTCGCCGAGCGCTGTGGCACAACCCACGCCATCGCCTGCTCATCGGGCACCTCTGGGCTTCATATGATCCTGATCGCTTTGGGTATCGGCCCGGGTGACGAAGTCATCACCACCCCGTTTTCCTTCATCGCTTCATCCAATGCCATCCTGTATGTTGGTGCTAAACCCGTCTTTGTGGATATCTGCCCGACGAGCCTCAACGCGAACCCCAGACTCATCGAACAGGCAATCACCCCAAGGACTAAAGCCATCCTCGCGGTCGAAGCCTTCGGCAACCCCAGGCACATGGATACCTACGCCAAGATCGCTGCCAAATATGAAATCCCGCTGATTGAGGATTCCTGCGAAGCACTCGGCACCGTCTATAAAGGGCAACGAGCGGGCGCCTTTGGACGAGCCGGGGTCTTTGGGTTCTATCCCAACAAACAAATTACCACGGGCGAAGGAGGCATGATCGTCACCAACGACGATCGGCTCGCTGACACCTGCCGATCGCTCCGCAATCAAGGGCGGGCAGTCTCAGGCAAGGGCTCAGTTGCGGGTGGATCAAAGGCTGGAAGCTGGCTCCATCATGATCGGCTCGGGTTCAACTACCGCATGTCCGAGATCAACGCTGCCATCGGCGTCGCACAGATGCAGCGACTCGACGAGATCATCCGAGCACGCGATGCCGCTGCTGATCTCTATATAGAACGATTGCTCGACATCCCCGAACTCATCCTCCCCACCGTCGATGATGACTGCACAACGATGAGCTGGTTCGTCTTTGTGGTTCGATTGGCAGCCGGGTACACGCGCGATGAGCGAGACCGTGTGATCGCTGGCTTACGCATCCATGACATTGGAGCCGGCGATTACTTCCCGTGCATCCACCTCCAGCCCATCTACCAACGCGCACTGGGATTACCCGAGGGCAGCTTCCCGATCGCAGAGAGTGTCTCCCAACGGACGCTCGCGCTGCCGTTCTTTGCTGGGATCACCAAGCAAGAGGTCGATATGGTTGCCCAAACACTCGAACTGATGATCTCGCGTGAGAATCTCTCGCGGCGGACCTAGCTTGTATCGGGGAGATCAAGATCGGGCACATTGGCAAACGGGATCCGCCTGGGCGCAGAATCCTTTGCCCCGTGCATCGACCCGAAGTAAATCGACGCGTGCCCCTGCTTGCGATTGATCGTGTCCATCGTGTGTGCCAATCGAGTTCGTTTGCGATCAAGTTCAAACAACGGCTCCTCGACATTGCCATCGCGGATCAACCCGCTAAGCGTCACACTCACGCAGAAGATGAACTCGAAGGGTTGACGATCCCAGAGCTGCCCAAGATACCAGAGCAACCGCACGGTGTCTTGGCAGGGTTCGAGCTTCACATCGACATGCCACGACGGCGCATCGGGTGGTTTGAGATCAATCGTCAAACGCGTGCACCAGTACCCCTCCCAGCGCATCCGTGCCCCAGCCTTGTGCAAAAGACGGATTGCCACACACCGGGCTTGCTCGCGATGACGCAGATCGGGCGGCAGGACATGCTGATGCCCGCATGATTTTTTACGGGTCTTGGGGATCGGGGTTTCGTCGCCGCGGAGCCAATGCCACCAGGTCTCGCCGAGCACGCTGCCCCAGGCTTTGCGCAGCGTCGGACGCGATGCTCGGCACAGCTGAGCGACTGTCCGGATCCCATACCGATTGAGCCGACCCTCGATCCCGACCGCGATCCCTGGAAAATCCGTCAACTCAAGCCCGTGCAATCGAATCGGCAACTCACGCCGCTCGATGACCACCAAGCCATCGGGTTTCATCATGTTCGATGCCGTCTTGGCGAGCACCCGATTTGGCGCGATCCCGATCGAACATCTCAGGTATTTGCCTGCGATGTCACGAATCGCTTGTTTCATCTGCATCGCGAGTTCCCGTGCGCGGTCGATGTCCCGGTCCGGGCCAGTCAGCCGAAACGACATCTCGTCGATCGAGTACACCCCCTCCACCGGGTACACCGTGTCGACGGCTTCGAGAATCTTGTGGTGCATCTTGATGTATTCATCTGGGCGCGATGGGACGAGGATAATCCCCGGGCACTTCTCGTAGGCTTCGCGCACCCCGCACCCGGTTTTGATTCCAAAGTGCTTTGCCTCATAACTCGCCGCGATGCAACATGTTGATTCACAGTCATTTGGAATGATCCCGACAGGATGCCCACGCAACGCGGGCACCAACTGCTGCTCGACAGAAGCGAAGAACGAGTTAAGATCAAGGAATATTGTAGGCACCCGAAAGAATACCTAACATCTAGATAGGAATCAAGCAACCATTGATCACCATCTTCCTTCAAGCCTCAAGGCAGCGACCTTGAAGCGCGTGAACATGTGCCTCTGGAAACTTCAATCGTGTGCCGGATTTGCGCTTCGATCATTCGTCAAACAGAAAACACGCTCCCCAGCATACGACAGACCCGTTTTTCGGATATCATCTTGGCTATCCTATAGAGTAATCGAGCCTCCGCTGAGGATTGCTTGGTTGGATCACGCACCAAAGGAGACTGTGCACCAGTGTGGTATGAACGCCTAATAGGACCATTTGGAGTCGATATGGGGATCGACTTGGGGACTTGCAACACACTTGTTGCTGTCCGTGGCCAGGGAATCGTACTCAACGAACCCTCCGTGGTGGCTGTGCGCAAAGGCACGAATCAAGTGCTCAAAAACGGACAGGCTGTGGGTTGGGTCGCCAAGGAAATGCTCGGCAAAACCCCCGGCTCGATCACCGCGATCCGACCGCTCAAAGATGGCGTGATTTCTGACTTTGAAATCACTGAAGCCATGCTCAACTACTTCATCACCAAGGTGACCGGACGCGTTCGTTTTCTTGGGCCTCGCGTGGTGATCTCGATCCCATCGGGTATCACCGCAGTTGAAAAACGCGCGGTGTTTGATTCTGCTGAACACGCGGGCGCTCGCAAGACCTACCTGCTCGAAGAACCGATCGCCGCTGCGATTGGTGCGGGCTTGCCGTTTGCCGAACCAACCGCATCGATGATTGTCGATATCGGTGGCGGCACCACCGAAGTCGCCATCATGACCCTGGCTGACATCGCCAACTGTGAATCGATCCGCGTGGCGGGCGACGACATGGACGAGGCGATCATCGCGCACATGAAGCGGAACTATTCGTTGCTGATCGGTGAACAAACCGCAGAACGGATCAAGATTCAGATCGGCTCGGCTGCTCCTGTTGGCGAAGAAACCAAGATGGATGTTCGCGGGCGTGACATGGTTTCAGGCTTGCCCCGCAAGACCGAGGTCACCTCCGAAGAGATCCGTGATGCGCTGAGGGAACCCATCCAGCACATCATCGAAGCCGTCACCCGCACACTCGAAAGAGCTGAACCAGAACTCGCCGCGGATTTGGTAGACAACGGGATTACACTCGCCGGCGGCGGCGCCCTCCTCCAAGGGCTTCCAATTGAAATCAATCGGGCAACCGGGCTTGATGTCACTCTGGCCGAGGACCCGTTGACCGTCGTCGCCCGAGGCACCGCGATCTATCTCGAAAATATCGAAGAGTGGAAAGAAACACTCGAGAACAACTCCGACATCTAAGCCCGAACGATCGATTGAGCAATATGTCGAGCAGTGCTGCCGAGCCGCTGAGGAATACACAATGCAACACCAGCCTTTGATTGTGAGATGGTCGATGCCCATCACGGTCATGGTGCTCTTTGCGCTCTCGTTCTCACCGATTCGGTGGGTTCAGTGGACCAACTGGTTCGCTGCCCAAGCACAGGTTGTCATCTCGCCGATCGCTCACCCGATCACCATCGCGGTCGACACCATTATCCCGCCTGCAATTTCAGACCCGGATGCATCGGATCGTGAACGCGCCATCGGTGATGAGCTTGATCGTGTACGCACCGAGCTACTTCAGATCCGTGGAGAGAACAATCGCTTGATGACCCTTGTTGATGAGTTCTCGCGCGGGGCTGCCATTACTCCGAATCTCAATGTTCGTCAGGTGCATCGACCACGCGTGTCAGGGCTTGTCGGCGATCTGCTGCTGATCCGCAGCGGCAAGGTCGAAGGGCTCACCCAAGGCACGGTCGTGGTTGTTGATGCGGTCCAGTTGCTCGGCAAGGTGAGCCGAGTCGATGGAAAAACATCGACGGTGCTGCCGATCACTGCCAAGTCTGCCCCCCCGATCCAGGCGACGGTGCTGCTCAATGAATCGGGCACCGAGCAAGCGATCTGCCTGCTCACCCCGGTGGGTGATGGCACGCTGCGAGGTGAGGTCGGGCGATCCACGACTGATGAAACGACAAGCGTGCAAGTTGGCCAAGAGGTCCGCCTGCTCGACAACCAATGGCCTCGACACGCCCAGATGCTCGTGATCGGTACGATCCAGCGCATCGAACGCAACGATGCCCAACCTCTGCGTCAACGCATCATCGTCGCGCCGACCATCAAAGACCTCCGCAGGGTTCGCGATGTCATCTTCCGTCTGCCTGTGCTTGATTCATCAGAGAACGGAGCGACGCCATGAACTGGTTTGTCTTCGCGTTCGTCACCTGGATCATCTTTGGACTCGAACTGGCATTGCTCCCTGTCCTTGATGCTGGAGCAGGGTCGATTCATCCGAGCATGGTCATCCCGCTGATGGCGTTCGTTGCACTCTACGCGCCGCGCAAGCAGGCACTTTGGGCTGCGATCACCCTTGGATTGCTGATGGACCTGGTGTCGCCGATGGCACGAGCCGACGGCGGGTCGGTTGTCATCGTTGGACCTTACGCCCTTGGGTATCTCCTTGGGTGCCATACGATCCTGGCGATCCGTGGATCGCTGATCAGACGCAACCCGTTGACCTTGGTCATCATCGCCATCGCGTCATCGTTTGTGGCGCAGGTCGTGGTGATTGCGATCTTCACCGCTCGCAACATGGGCACCAACCCGTTGATCTGGGATGCCAGCGACCAGCTTGTCCAGCGATCGTTCTCATCGTTGTACACCGGGCTGAGCGCACTGCTCTTGTCGATCATCTTCTTTGCCCTCGCCCCAACCTTTGGGTTCCATTCATCGGTACCGACACGGTTCGCGAGAACGATCCGCTAGCACCCTCTATAATCTGCTTATATGAGCACTGATCCCACCACCAACAAGACTAAAGCGATCCTCTTCGACGACGGCAAGGGCACGCTCTCGCCGCTCAATGATCTCCGCCCAACCTTCGCCGTCCGCACCGGGGCGTTGACGATCTCGGAACGGCTGACTATCGCGTTTGATCTTGAACCTATCGGGGTCGTTGTGCCTGCGAATATGGCCGAGCTGACCGCGGAGCTTACGAGCATCCCGGTGAACACGCCTCCCGAAGAAGGTGACGAAGAGGTCTTGCTCATCAACGCTCGTTGCCCGCTGCCGGTGCGTGCGATCAAAGAAATCACACTTGGACAAGTACTCATTGAAAAGGACACCGGCGACATGGTCGCCGTCCGACTTACATCGACAGGCGTACGCGACATGCTCATGGGCAATCAGCCCGAGATGGAACCCGTCGAGATCGAAGGCAAGCACCTGATGAGTAAGCCTTGGGATTGGAAACAATTTCGCGATGCATCACTTGAGTTTGATTTGCAGGTCATCGCCCAGAATATGAAGAAGGTTGACCAAGCTCCCGTAGGGGTCACGCTCATCGGCACCCAAGGCATCGCGATCTCCCCCGAGGCGATCGTCATGCCCGGGGTCATACTCAACTCAACCACCGGCCCGATCGTTATCGAAGAAAACACAACCATCCATCCCGGCGCGATCATCACCGGCCCGGCATACATCGGCCCGGGCAGTTCCGTCCTCGAACACGCCAACATCAAACCCAACACCGCCATCGGACCGGTCTGCAAAGTCGCAGGCGAAGTCGGCGGGACAATCTTCCAAGGGTACGCAAACAAAGGACATGCCGGACACCTGGGCGACTCATGGATCGGCGAATGGTCCAACCTTGGTGCGGGGACCACCAACTCAAACCTCCTCAACACCTACGGCACAATCAACGCCAAAGCCACCAGCAAATCAAGCAACGAAAAGACCGGCGAAACCTCCCTCGGCGTCACCATGGGTGATCATGTCAAGACCGCCATCAACACACGCATCATGACCGGATGCGTCGCACATCTGGGAACCATGTTCGCAGCATCCACCCCACTCGCGGGCACCACCGAAGGCTTCTCCTGGCACACCGATGCAGGCGTGAAGAACTTCCGCCTAGGCAAGTTTGTCGATGTCTCGATGACCGTGATGGACCGACGCGGGATCAAACAATCGCAGGCGTACAGCCGAAGAGTGACGATCCTCCACGAAACCGTCACCGGGCAAGAGGCGTTTAGCTGGCCGGGGAAAGATCTGAGTCACTTGACGAAAACTGATTCATGAGTGATTGCTCCCCAGAACACGATCTGTATGAGTGCATTCAGCATGAGGACATCACGCTCTGGTTCGCCGCGAAGCAAATCGGAGATGTATGCACCGCACGCATTATCATCGAGCGATTCCTCAAACACGCCCTCGTTTCTCTGCATCGCGATGGCCAACCTACCCAAGACTGGGAGTGGAGAGCGATTTTTGATGACCCAAACAACTGGGATCAAAGTCATACATCCGCACAAGCATTCATACTGGTCGCGACAGGTGATGAGCAGCGTGCAGAATCTTTTTTTCGTTATCTACACAACCACTAATCACGACTCGTGCCATGTCATATCCTCAGAGGCAGAGACCCAGGGGAGGAGAAAAACATTTTTCACCCCACAGCCTCGCATATACTCCACCCATGGCAACGCCAACCAAATCTTGGACCACCCGCGACCTGCTCGCGTGGATGAACAAAGCCTTTGAAGCTGCTGACCTCGACTCCCCAAGGCGGATGTCCGAAATGCTCCTTGCCCATGTGCTCGGGTGTGATCGCCTGCGTCTCTACATGGAGACCGATCGCCCAGCATCCCCGCTCGAACGCGACACGCTGCGTGATCTCGTCAAACGCGCACTCAATCACGAACCCATCCAATACCTCGTCGGCGAAGAAGTCTTCTTCACCATGCACTTCAAGGTTGACTCGCGCGTCCTCATCCCCCGCCCGTCAACACTCACCATCATCGAAGAAGTCCTCCAGCACGCCCGCAACAATCCTGCTGACAACGCACTGCGTGAATCCGATGCGGGCACCGGAATCATGATCGCCGACATCTGCACCGGCAGCGGCTGCATCGCCTGCGCCCTCGCCAAGGGTCTCCCGGGCGCACGCGTGATCGCGACGGACATCTCAACAGATGCCCTCGAAGTCGCGGGGCTCAACACCGCTAAACACAAACTCGAAGACCGCATAGAACTCATCGCAGGCGACCTGCTCGAACCGATCAACGCCCACCCAATCGCAGGCAACAATGCTTCATTGAACTATATCTGCTCGAACCCGCCTTATATTCCAGATCATGAGTGGGCAGCCGTCGAACCCAATGTCAAAGACCACGAACCAACCCTCGCGTTGCGCGCCAAAGACAACGGCTTAGAGTTCGTCGCAAAGCTCATACAAGACGCCCCACGCCTACTCACCACCGGCGGCATGCTCCTCATAGAGATCGCCTCATGCACCGCAGACCAATGCCTACAACTCGCCAATGACCATGAACTCTTAACCAACGCCCGCATGGCCAAAGACAGCGACGGGCTCGATCGTGTATTGATCGCAACGCGCACATAGCAATAGCACCATTCTCGCATAATCTTGCCTTGGTGCCGTGGTTGACAAACCCGAAGGGTTTTTAACTACGCTCTTTGGTTTCCTTGTAATCCAAGAGCGTAGTTAAAAATCTCTACGATATTTCTTAACCACGGCACCGGATCAAACCGCAATATCCAATGAAGGAAGGAACACACTTAGTCCTTCTCAATCCCCAATGCCTCTCGCACCTGCCCCATCAGCAGCTCAATCTCGAAGGGCTTAAAGAGCACGCTCTGCAAGCCATCTTGCGAGGCTCGCACGATCGAATGGTGCGGGTCATATCCAAAGCCGGTCATCAGAATCACAGGCACACCCGGGCAGTTCTTGCGGGCTGCGCTAAACACCTCATATCCGTTGCGATCGGGCATCTGGATATCAGAGATCACCAGATCAAACGGCTGCGTGTTGTTCGTCGCGATCGTCTCAAGCAAACCGATGGCTTTCGCACCGTCAGACACAACCGTGGTTTCGCACCCACGATGCGAAAGCACCTCGCCGATGATCTTGCGGATCTTCTTGTTGTCATCAACCACCAGCACCCGCTTGCCGACCATCTCAGGGTCTTGCTCGCGTTGGAGCATTGCTTTATCAACACCAAGCAATGTCTGCGGGCCGCTCGCTACTGACTTCACCCGGCTACGGATCGCTTCGACATCAACCATGATCCGCTTAATATGCGCCTTGGTTTCAGGGTCTGCATCGAGTTCATGCTCGACCAACCACTCAATCTCATGCGTAATATCATCGAGCGGCTCATTGATCTCGCCGGTCATCCGATCAGAAACCACCATGTTCGTCTCGGTCCGTTCTGTCACCAACAACTGCAGCATGTGCAGCGCCATCGCGACATATCGGCCAAATATCTCGGCGTACATCCTGTCCTGATCGTCAAACGCGCCGGGCTGTTGCGATTCGATATCCATGATCCCAATGATCCGGTCCGAAACACGCAAAGGCACCGTCAGACTCGAACGCGCCCCCGAGAGCCGGATAAAAATGACACGATTAGAATTTGCTGAATTAGTCAAAAACATGGGCGGATATGCTGGCGTTGCCAGTGCTATCGGTTGCGGTAAAAGTACGGTAGGCCACATGGTAGCAAACGGATATATCTCATCTAAATGGCGTGGTGAGTTCATGCTTGCAGCTCATAAACAGGGATATAAAATCAAAATAACTGACATCAACCGGGTGATGTTATGACTAGCTCCGAAGCTATTGCATACTTTGGCAGCGAAGAAGCAGCAAGCAAGGCGGCAGGATGTGGTTATGGCTCGTTTAAGTTTTGCGAACACATACGGCCAATGCTACAAATGCGGCTATATGTCGCAAGCAAAGGACAGCTCGCTTTAGATGAAAGTTTGGCTTTGCTCGTTGGTGAAGTCGTAAAAGTTATGTTTTGTGAGAATGAAGAATGAGTATTTTATTTATCGTGTTAGGTTTGTGGTGTTTGGTTTGGGCTTTATGTTTAGGGGGTAAAGAATGAATCCGTTTAATAAAACGCTAAACTGCGACAGCGAAGCATTTGCACTTGTCGTGCTGATAATTCTGATTTTACTTTATGCGTCATGTTCGGGGTGAGTTATGGGCGACTACAAAAACATAGCGTTATTAAGCGCAAGCACTGGAATACATAAAAACACTATAGGCTCAAGAATAACAAAAGGCATGAG
>JAESSR010000012.1 GCA_016764015.1 Phycisphaerales bacterium | reverse complement strand
TTGGTTTTTTTGAATCAATCGTAAGATTTTGTATCATAGCAGCTTGCGGGCCATCAATGATTGTGAAATCGCCGATCGTGAGTTCCGTGTCATCACTCTCAAGCCGAACTGTTGATCGCACGGTGACCGTCGTGATGTTCGATGAATCAACGCCCAACGGTGCACCAGATGCCCACGCGCTCCCCAACGCACAAACGAGCAATGCTGCGATGAGCATGAACAAAGTGTGTGGGTAGCGGGTCATGTGTTTATCTCTTGTTAGGCAATGGGCTAGGTGCTGAATCAGGCGATTGGTTATCGACGGAGCTGAGCGACGGACTGGAGGGTTTCGTCTGCAGCTCGGATCGCTTGCGAGTTCATCTCGAACGCCCGCTGGGTGCGGATGAGTTCGATGAGTTCACGGGCAGGGTCGACATTTGAGCCTTCGAGCGAGCGACCCAAGATCGTGCCAAAGTTCTGAGTCCCCGGTTGCCCTTCGATCGGAGGGCCTGAAGCAGCGCTCTGCACCCACAGGTTTGATCCTGCCTGGGTGAGCCCGGCAGGATTGATAAAGACCGAGATATTAATTATACCTGCTTCTACAGGATCTGCGACTCCGGGAAGTGTGTAGGTGACCTTGCCAGACCTATCTACATCAAAGTTCTTTGCGTTGTCTGGGAGTGTTATTTCTGGATCGAGCAATCGTCCATCGGAGTTGGCGAGCACGAGTGAGCCATTCGAGTTGAGTGTAAAGTTGCCGGCTCGGGTGTAGGCAAACCCGCCTTCACCAAAGTCTGTCTCTACAGCAACCTTAAAGAACCCTCGTCCTTCGATCATCATGTCGAGTGGTGATGTGCCCGGGGTCGGTGCCCCTTGAGAGAAGTCCTGCTGGGTGCCACTGGCTCGGACCCCGAGCCCGACATAGAGCCCTGTTGGTTTCCGGTCGCCATTGGAGTTCTCAACACCGGGTTGGGATCGTTCAATATAGAGCAAGTCTTCAAAGTTGACTCTTGATGACTTGAACCCTTCGGTATTGACATTGGCAAGATTGTTTGCGATGACATCAAGACGAGTATCGAGTGCTCGGAGTCCTGAAGCTGCGGATTGCATTGCGATGACGGCCATGTGTGTATTTCCTTATCTGGTAATCAGTTAGCCGATGCGGCCGAAGGTGTTGATTGCTTTTTCCATGAGCCGATTCTGCATGTCGATCATCCCGATGTTGCCTTTGGCAGCCTTTGAGGCGCTCTGGATTTGCATCAGGGCGTCAATCGAAGAAACCCCAGATCCTTCGAGCATGCCTTGGTTGATGGTGCCCGATGCTTCTAAGAGTGTGAGGACTGAACCGGTTTGGGAGCCAAAGAGCCCGGAGCCGAGTTTGGTGAGTATTGATCGATCGGGGACATCACTGACTTGGATCTGTGCGACCGGAGCCCCGCGTTGTGTGATGGTACCATCGTTCCCGACAAGGATTTTACCCTGCGACTGATCGAGACGGATTGGTTTGTTGCTCGTATCGAGGACGGGCTTGCCGTTAGTCACCATGACGAGATCGCCATCGGTATTGATCGTGAATCGTCCGTCGCGTGTGAGCGATGGGTTCGATGGGTCGCCGATGACGAAGAACCCATCGCCTTGGATGGCCATGTCGAGATCGTTGTCGGTCACTTCGAGCGTACCTTGCGCGAAATCAATGCGCGTTTGCGCAGCAAATACGCCTCCACCGAGCCGTTCGAGCATTGAGTTTGAAGACATATGTGGGAGATTATCCTCTTGGCGCTTGGCCAATCGTTGCATGGTGCCGGTGAAGATGGGCTTAAACCCGGCGGTATTCACATTGGCAAGGTTGTTTGTCAGGGCATCTTGCTGATGAATGCTGGCTAATGCACCCGATGCGGAGATTTGTAAGCCGTAGTTCATGTGCGGTCCGATCTTCGGGCATCCGGCCCTGTTCATCCGTGAACAGCGGCCACCCGTGATAGGAGATACACAAATGGCGTGCCAAAGGGGAAGGCAATGGGCAATGGGCAGTAGGCAATGGGGAAGAGAAGAAGAGGCGGGGTGCCCTGCTTACGCGCAGCTTAAGCAGGTTCTTCGATGATCGGATCCTGCTTAAACCCGATGAAGACATCGGGCGTAAGCAGGGCACCCGGCATGTCTTTGGATTATCTGAGTTTCTCAAGACATGCAGGAGCCGAAGACGGCACCTGCATGGCACCCGGCTCCATTCTGGTAGAACGGGCTTCCAGCCCGTTTCTTGTTTAGTTAAATATAAGAGAACGGGCTAGAAGCCCGTTCTACCAAGAGTTTGCGAGCCGTCAGACACACGGCTTAGTCTTCGATGGGTTTGGCGATCGCGTCGTTGAAGATGGTGTCGATGGCATCGGGATCGAGCGAGGCTTGGGGGTCTTGGAGATCGTAGCGGAGCATCGCGTCGACCCGCAGAATATAGACCCGGATGATCTTGACGGGGAGGTCTTGGTTGATCAGTTCGAGTGTGCGTTTGGCGATCACGGCTTTGGATTCGTGTTCAAACCCGAGTTCATCCCAAGGCATCACGGTATCGACAATCGAACCCCATTTGGTGTTTTCGATTTTGGTGCCGGCGGGCGAGTTGTGAATCTCGTGCATGGACACCCACTCGATGGGGGTGATGGGCTCATCGCCGTGGGAAAACCAGAGTTCCTGCTTATGGATGGAAACCGGGAGATGAAGGTAGAGTGATTTGGTTGTTTTCATCTGCGCATTGACACGATCGAACTCGATGACTGTCCGAAGCCCGAGCGCGAACCCGGCGATGAGGACGAGGATGAGGAATCCGGCGATGAAGGGGATGGCTTTGGAGGCTTTGGGTTTCATGGGGGGATTGTAGAGGGTTCGGTGGGGGTGGTGCATTGGCTGATGGTTTGGAGGATTTGGTCGTAAGTGACGGTGCCGTAGAGATCGTCTGGATATGGGAAAATATCCGTGAAATACAAAAAGTTGTCAACAACATTGAAGTGGGCAGAGGGGTCAGTTTGTGTTTGATTGAGTCGATCGAAAATGTAGTCAGCGACAAGTTTGTGTGTGGGCTCATCGGCTGAGTAATTCTCTAGCATTGTTCCCATTGTCTGTATGAGGGAGTAGAGCTGCCCAGATTTTGTGTTAATACTTGGAGCATCCGGCGAGTTGACATAGCGCATGAGTCTCCAGTCGGGAGACTGTGCAATTGGGGCGTATGGCTCGATCCAAAAGTCTTCGTATGTTGTGGAAAATGAAAACCCCCAAGTTCGATGGAGGATTCTGACTTTGCCTGTCGCGTAGTCGAACTCTTTGCGGTCGTACCCGAATGGCGGAAAATAATCGACGCTGATAATGACAGCGAGTGCTGCGATGATGGTGAGGATGATTGCTTCTCTTTTACTCATTGCGAATCTCCTGAAAGGATATACGCACCGCATATCAGCCGGATTCAGCACTTTAGATCACAAACTCGGTGTCGCTCAGTGTGTCGTTGACTTTGGTGAGCCAGTCTTCGTAGCCGGTTCGGCCCATGAGCCCGAAGGTGGCTTTCTTGCCGGTCTCGACGGCGGGTTGGTCGTAGGCGTCGATGTTGAGCATGAGCCCGGCGTAGGCGGTGGCGATCTGCCAGAGGGAGATGAACTCGCCGACATGGTGGGCG
>JAESSR010000163.1 GCA_016764015.1 Phycisphaerales bacterium | reverse complement strand
GCCGCAATTGAAGCAGCAAACCGGTATCGATGTTGGGTATTTGACCAATGTCATGGAGAGTATGTCTGCGCATAAACTCATGGACATCTTTGCAGAAGGGTTCTCTTCCCTCTCTCTGATCGTTCTTACACTCGACGGCACCATCGTGTACGCCAATGCTGTGGCAACGAAGGGGTTTACTGGCGTTGATAAAAACACGATCAAAGGCAAGCACCTGACAGAACTCACCCCGCCAGGGTGGGCCAACGAACGAATCCGGTTCATGCAAAGAGCGGCTCAGACGGGCAAGTCGATCCCCATGATCGACCTGATCGCGGGGACTCGGCTCTACACGACATTGCGCCCCATTGAGATTGAACACAATGGGCAGAATGAAACTTTAATATTTATCACCGTTGAACCCATCTCATCCGTTCAACTCCATCGGATTCGTAAAAAATTCGCCGACGGCGAACTGATCGCAGCCGAGCATATTGATCTCGGTCGACTCAGTGTGCTCACGCCGCGCGAGATCGAAGTGCTCGCCTTGATGGGTCTAGGACTCCGCCAGAAGGATATCGCAAACAAGCTCTGCCGCTCTGTTTCAACTATAGATCGTCATCGCGAACGCATCGGAAATAAACTCGGGATTACGGATCGGGCAGACCTGATCGCGCTCGCTCGCGAAGCAGCACTCGAAGTCGAGGACGCGAAACGGATACATGTTTCGCTCAAGCCCAAAAAATTTAAACCCAACTCAAAGTAAGCCGCTCATCGCTTTCTGGGGTGTTCGGCCACAAACAACGATTCTTGGTCCGGGCCTGACAATGGGCGGGCTTGGAGATCATCCAGTTCTCGCTGGATATCTTCGAGCGTTGAAAGCTGAAGATGCTCGGTCGCAAAGCGGATGTAGGCGATCTTGTCCACATCGCGGAGTTTGGTCATCACCCGTTCGCCAACGATTTGAGTTGGGACCTCTCGTTCGTACTCAGAGTGGAGTTCTTCTTCGACCAACTCGGCGAGTTTGTTTTTGACATCTTCGGAGATTGGGCGTTTGCCGCAGGCGTTGGAGACTCCACGCATGATGTTCTCGGTGGAGAATGGAACCCGTGAGCCGTCGCGTTTGACGACCATCAATCGCCCGGTGGGTTCGACGCGTTCGTAGGTCGTGTATCGGCGTTCACACTTGAGGCAGTGGCGTCGGCGACGGATGACCGCCCCGCCTTCGGTCGAGCGGGAATCGATGACTTTGTCTTGGTTGTGGCTGCAGAATGGGCAGATCATGTAAAAACGCCTCCGGTGCGTGAATTATACCAAGGACGGTATGATTTTGCACGGGAGGCGGCGATTGGGCACGATATAGGGGATTTATTCGAGGCCCTTGAAGAGGTTGGCGTATTCTGATTGGATCAGGGAATCGCGGAGGTAGTTGTATCGGCTTCGGTATTCCTCGTGGAGGAGTTCTGTATCTGCGAAAGCTTTTTCGAGTTCTGATCTTTCTCTGTCATGCACCTTACTACTTAATCTTTGCTGATCCGGATTCGATCCAGTTCTCATTTCACCAAGCCTCGATTCAAGTTCATTCAACATTGTCTTTTTTTGAATCAACTCAGTACGCACTCGATCAAATTCTATCCGGATACGATTGATGGCTGCAACGCGCTCAATTTCACGAACGGCCGCCACTTGCTTGGATCTTACTTTTCTTAGTTGATCGCGAATGGCTGATTCTTTCTCTCTCTTCTGATTTCGGATCTTGGATTGTTCTTGTTGCTCTTGGTACAGTTGCTTAAGTCGCTCCTGGTATTCAAGCACTTCCTGGTGGATCGCTGGGGAGGCAGCCACGACAATCGAGTCCCCAACCCCTTGGATGGATGCAAACTGAAGGTCATGCTTTACCATGATCAAGTCGGTCAGGGACTCTGGAAATCGAACCTGATCATTGCGTGATAGCCAATACGGAGCAGCATAGACACGCATCTCAACGAGACTTCGCTGGTATTCATTGGCTGTAATGATTTTTATCCCGCTCGCACCGCTGACAATCTCAAACCCAACAAGCTCAGGAGCGAATACTCGTTTGATCTCAGAAATCGCTTGGTCAAGCGTAAACACACCAATGAACTTCACTCCACGGCGCAAGGAATCATGTGGTCTCGATCCATCACGCAGAGCATCGGGACTAAACTCATAACTTTGCCCAAATGCCCGTGAAATCTCTTGAAAAACATCGAAAGCAGAGGCGTCTTCAATATCGAACTGATGTACTTTCTCATCAGCTTTTCGAGTCTCTTGGGGCACAACCACCGGTACCGCTCCGCCGTTGCTCGGCGTGGCGCTTGGTGCACCGGTACCATTGATGAATGAGAACCCGCCGAAGGACATGCCGGCGAGGGCTACGGTGATCAGTGCTGCGTTCATGAGTTTTCTCCTTGGATTTGATTTGGTATGTGCATATGTAATCAGTTTGGCGAGCTCGGCCGTCTCGCCGAGTTCGGCGACGGCGATGCGGATGGCTTCGGGTTCGGGCTTGCCCATGATGAGCAGGTCATCGACGCGGGATCGAAGATGGTCTTCGAGTTCGTCGCGGACTTGCAGCCTTTGGGCGTCGGGCATGACGAGCATGGCGGTGAGGACATCGAGCCAGGTGGAGATGGAGTCTCGCGTTGAGGGCTCGATCTTGACCTTTGATTTGGTTCTTGTTTTGTGACTGAGCTTGCTCATCCGTTGGCCAACTCGCTTTGGGGTGTGGATTGCATAGATGGCGAAACGAAACCGTCGAGGATCGATTGCACCTGACGGTGGCGTTCGATGCTTTGGGCGAGTTGCCGTTGACCTTTGGGGCTCAGCGTGTACCACTTGCGTCGTCGCCCGGTGGAATCTGGATCAGCACCGGCGGCTTTGACCTCATCCCAACCCGTGGTGACCAAGCCATTCTTTTCGAGCTTGGTCAGGAGTGGGTACATCCCCGAGGGCGAGAGCTTGAAGTGCCCTTCGGATCGGGCGGCGATGTCCTTGGAAATCGCGTAGCCATAGGAGGGACCGATGGCGAGTACGGAGAGGACGACGAGTTCTGAATGGTCTTGTTTGAGCGTGAGCATGGTATTACCTCGTCTAGATAGTACCGAAAAGGATATATCGAGTTTCGATATATCGCAATTAAAATACATATTTTTCATTTTCCTGTGGACGAAAATGGGATTGGGATGTATTCTTATTTAGTGAAACGAGAAAACAAATGATTCAACTGACCGACATCGCCAACGCCCTTTCT
>JAESSR010000162.1 GCA_016764015.1 Phycisphaerales bacterium | reverse complement strand
GCATCGGTCAAGATGTTAAACGCCAGCACCAGCACAAACATAAAGAAGGTCGCCGCACCGATCTGCCAGAAGAATCCTGCTCGAATCTGTTCCCCGGATTGCGTGATCATGTTTCCCCAGCTCACACCATCTTTGAGCCCAAGCCCAAGGTAGGTCAGCACCACCTCGCCCTTGATCGCACCAATAAAAAGCAGCGAGCTGTTAATAAACATCAGGTGTGAGGTGTTCGGCAGAATATGCTTGAGCAAAATCCTCATTTTGCTCGCACCAAGCGCCTGAGCTGCTTGCACATAATCAAGCGAACGGAGCTTGAGAGCCTCCCCCCGAGTGACACGGCATGGACCAATCCAGAAGGTTAAACTAAACGCCACATACAACGGGATCAGCGTCCGCTCAACTTGTGAGCCGGTAAACATAAACGACAGCACAACCAGCAACACCAAGTAGGGGATTGATGAGAAAGTGGAGTACAGCCAAATCACCACATGATCGATCGCACCCCCAAAGTACCCTGCGGCCGCCCCAATGAGTGAGCCAAAGAACACCGCAAAGAACGCCACGATCAGCCCCACCTGAATCGCAATCTTTGCAGAATACAAAGCACGCAAGAATATCGACTGCCCTTGCTTATCCGTGCCGAGAGTCATCCGCAGTTTGTAGATCAGGCCTTCTACACCGGTAGGCATCGGATACAGCCGATCAAGGATCGGTTCGATCAGGTTGAGCTTGGCATTGATCGCAGTCTCCACATTATCGCCCATCCCATTGAGCTCGCCACGAATTTGCCCGATCACCGCTTCGTCATACACCGGATCCATCGGCTCAAGATCAAACAATGCATCAATCGCATCGCTCAACACCCCGAGATCAATCAACGACAGTGGATCATCCTCTGCATCAAGTACATGGACATATTCGCCAACCATCTCAACAATCTCGTCGAGCGTCAACGCCATATCGTCGTAGAGTATTTCCCGATCATCCTCAGTCATCGAAGTCGATTCATCCAACTGAGTCGTGTACTTATCAAGATTTTCAATTCCAATTACAATCTGAGGCACGAGTGATCGCAGCTGGCGCAAAGTGTCCTGTTGCGCAAAGATGACCATCCCCTCATTGTAGATATCCTGCAACACCTCTACAGAAACATCTGCTACCCGCCTCTCGGCTAAGCTCGAAAACGCAAATATCTCGGCAACCGTACGCATCTCCTGAGCCTGATCCCCATCAAGCTCTACCGCCAGAGCTTGCTTTTCCTGCTGGGCAAGCTCAGTAAAGATTTTTCCGGCACGCTCAAAGTAGGTCTTCACCTGCTCGATGCGTTTTTCAGGTCTTGACACAATCCCAAAGCCGGGTTCCTCGCGTGCTCCGACCTGTTCACTTGTTTTTTCTGTGAGCAAAGCCCCCAGCACAGGTCGTTCACTCAGATCAAATGCCCCGGTAGTGTTGCCAACCCACCCAACAATCTGCATCCCCGTGATCCACACGAACAGCAGCATGTAGAGAGAAATTATACTCATCCCAACGACCGCGCCGCGGTTGCTAAAGAGCTTACGCATTGCCGGCGATTCATTGATTCGTTTTTTAAACATCATGAAAGCCTCACTCTCGGATCAGCCAACGCATAGAGAACATCGGTGAGAATATTCGACGCGATAAACAGTGCTGCAAACAATGCGGTAAACGCTTGGATGACGGGAAAGTCTTTATTCGTGATCGCTTTGATGAGCGTCCGCCCCATCCCAGGGATATTGAAGTACATCTCGATCAAGATAGAACCCGTTATGATAAATGGAAGCGAAATCATGATCCGTGTGATAATCGGGATCATCGCGTTCTTGAGCATATGTACAAACATCACCCTTTTGGTGCTTGCGCCCTTGGCACGAGCAGTACGGATGTAATCCTTTTGTGATTCTTCAACCATGACTGCGCGATAAAAGCGAGTGTCGTATCCTAACGCCACAACCACATTGATCATCACCGGCAACATGCAATAGGCAACCCAGTTCTTCGGAATAAAGAAGAACCAAGCAGATCCACTACTGGCCTTTGCGCTCACGGTCACCTGAAATGGCCAACCCGATAAATATTGACTCGGTAAAAATGCGCCCCAGTATTGCCCGATCATAATGTAGACCAGCACCGAGATGCTCATCCCTGTCACCGCGAAGAACATCAGCGTCTTATCAATCACACGCCCACGATAAAATGCTGAAATGAGCCCAATACAAATTGCTACACTCGCGGTGATCGCGAGCGTAGGAATAGTCAGCGCCATGCTCGGCGGGATCGCGTTGGCAATCATTGAACCCACAGACCGTTTTTGATCCCAACTCTTCTCGCTAAAATCAAGTGTCACCACTTGCTTGAGAAAAACTACATATTGAACAACAAATGGCTTATCAAGCCCGTATTCCTTTTTCTTGAGCTCGATCTCCTGAGGAGTCGGGTTCTTGCTCAACTGAGCGGTCACCGGATCACTCACCCTCAATGCAGCCATCATCAAAAAGATAATGGCTAAAAAAACAGGGATATTGTACAGCGTTCGTCGAACGATATAAGTCCACACAGGATTGGCTCCAGAACCGCCTCAATAGAACTCTATTGATCGCGATGATTACTCATTCATTTGAAATCAACTCATCAATGCAGACCCATCAGTTGCGTGCTGAGTCATCCACATCCAAATACTTGAACCAACCATAATAGCGTTCGGTTGGCTTGCAGTTGAGCAACCAAGGGTTGATCAGATAAAACCGTTCACGAGCCATCCCGCCAACATACACACAGTCGTCAAGCACCATGTCACGCATTTTTACATAAATCGCAGTCCGCTCATCGCTCGGAACCATCGTCAAAATCTGCTCGTACATCGCATCAAACTCTGGGCGGCTGTAGTTAAACCGGTTCGCACCCGGCGAGCTATTTGGCCCATAAAACAATGCCAAGTTATTCTCCGCGTCAGGATAATCGCTCCCCCAGGCGTACCCAAACATCGGGGACTTCCGCTTGATTAAGTTGTCGATCATGGTCGAGAAATCCATAAACACAGGCTCAAACTTAATGTTGACTTCCGCGAGTTGGCGCTTGACCATCTCAGCGACTGCATTGTTCTCGGCAGATTGAGTGGTATAAAACCGAATCGGAGGCAGCCCTTCTCCATTGGGATATCCAGCTTCGGCAAGAAGCTTGTTCGCCAGTGCAAGGTTTGGGCCCCGTGTACCCGCGGGTGAACGCCCGCCCTCGGGATACCCTTCGAGACCTGGAGGGATCGGGCCATCATAAATCACACGCCGACCATCATAAAATGTTTTGTTGATCTCATCGAGATCCATCGCGTATGAAATCGCACGACGCAAGGCAATCTTCTCAGCCGTATACCCGCCAAGAAGCTCGTCTTCCATATTAAACCCACGGAATGTCAGGTCTAAGAGCATATTCGAATGAGCCCGATAGCCCTTGCGCAACCAGTCTTCCTTCAACTTCTTGGAGACAAGATCAAAGGCACTCGTAAAACTACTGTTGGGAACCTCAGAATACCCAAGATTTCCGCTCAAGAACTCAAGCCACATCGGCTGATCCTCAGCAAACATCGTGAACTCGATACGATCAATAAACGGCACCTGCTTGCCCGCAGCCCGGTGCAATCGATTTCGTTTATCCGTCTTTGACCACTCACTGCGTTCTGGATAGAACATTTCGTGGTAGTTTGGATTCCGATCTGCGGTCAGCGAGAGCTTTGATACCCATCGATCAAGAATGAACGGCCCAGTCCCCACAGGGTGGTTTGCGAAGTCATCGCCGTAAAAATCAACCGCTTCATGTGGAACGATAGAGGTCTGGAACATGGTCAATACATACAAGAAGCGATACACAGGCTTCGAGAGCACAATCTCAAACTCAAGATCATTGATCGCTACGAAGCCTTCGACACGAGCATCATAATCGAAGTGCTCATTTTCATTCTGTTCATCTTTATACGCATTGAATCCAACAATCGTGTCATCTACAAGCCACCAGTTCTTGAGCCCGAAAGCCTTGTCGCCAAGGCGTTTGAGTGAATAAAACACATCCGCTGGGACAACTACCCGCCCTTTCCCGCCTGGAAAGCATTCATCATCCTGAAAATAGACATTGGGCTTGAGCTTAAAGTGCCAGGTAGTCCCGCCATCAGCACTCGTAGGCATCTCGGAGAGGAGCAAGGGCTCCATCTCGGTTGGGTTTGCATATTTATTGGTGAGAAGTGTCTCGTAAAACTGAGCACACGCCATGTTATCGTATGTAGATGAGCCTTCTACCGGATCGAGGCTCTTGGGCCCATCTGTACGGATGGGCAGCTGCAAGACCTTGAGATCATCCTTGGGCGCCTCTTCGCTCATATTGGCAGCGATCACAGGCAGTGCAGCCAAAGTGCTCGCCAAGGTTGCCAGAGCAAGGTGGGTACGCGTACGGGTCCAGATCGACATAGATATTCTCCTCGTATCTTTCTATATACACTGCGGGGTCTTTTACTGTGGGTCTTCTGAAGATGCACACGCAGCCCGGTAGTCTAGGGACTGACCCGCCATGTCTCAACTTTGTTGTTCATGCTCGTTCATGAGATGATGACACAGGAATCCTGACCAATTACAGCGCCTTTGGTGCCCGACCTGACGATAATTACGCCATATGCCAAATATTCCCTCTGATTTTTGTACCGCAACCACCATCGTGCGAGGCTCAACAGAGTACCTCTCCTTCGGCGGGTGCAACTACCTCGGGCTCGCCCATCACCCAGAAGTGCTCAAAGCTGCGCAAGATGCTGTCTCGGTGTATGGACTGTCCAGTTCTGCCAGCCGAGAAACCACAGGCAATGCACGCCCACATGCGATGCTTGAAGCCCAGCTCACCGAGTTCTGCAATCAACAAGCCGGGCTGTTGGTGCCAGACGGATACACAGCCAATCTTGCAGCCCTCCAAGGGCTCGAAGCGATGGGTGTCAAGCATGCACTGATCGACGAGCGAGCGCATGCGAGTCTCAAAGATGCGGCGGTGCTTGCCAAGATGGATATTCATCTCTTCGACCATTTGGATGCAGACCACGCTTGCTCAATCCTCACTCAACTTGAGTCATCGACCGTAATCATGACCGATTCGGTCTTCACAACCGATGGCGATCTTGCTCCGGTGCATAGTTTGCATTATGCACTGCGCCCCAATGACTGGTTGCTACTCGATGATTGTCATGGATTCGCAGTGCTCGGCGATCATGGTCGTGGCACAGCCGACGAGCTCAACTTGCAATCCAATCAACTCATCATCACTACGACACTCGCCAAAGGGCTCGGGTGTGCGGGCGGGATAGTGATGGGCGACTCCTTGCCGGTTGAATCTGCCCGGGCGCACTCAATCGCCTACCGCTGCACGACGCCGGCTGCGCCGCCACTCGTCGCTGCAGGGCTCAAATCACTCGACATCCTCAAGACCGATGATTCACTCCACCCAACCCTTCGACGAAACATCAAGAATGCCCGTAAAGTGCTCAAATCCTTGGATATCCCGGCTCACACGCTCGATACACCAATCTTTGCATTTACACTCGGCGATGAATCCACCATGAAGAAGATCGAGCGATCGTTGCAGGAATCGAAGATCATCCTCCCATTGATGGAATATCCCAACGGCCCAGCCCCAATCTATTTTCGGCTCGCAGTCAACGCAGTCCACACACCTGAGCAACTCGAACAACTGAAAGCGGGATTAGCAAATGCAATCGCTCTGCATCTCCCAGCAGGAGCATTATTGTGAGCAGCGATCTTCAAGCAAGGCTCGATTTTGCAGTGTCGGCAGCGCAGGCTTCGTCAAAGCTGACACTTCAGTATTTTGGTGATGCGAACCTCGATCAATCAACCAAGAAAGATGGCACGCCAGTGACGGCTGCCGATCGGGCATGCGAATCGAATCTCCGCGATCAAATCAGCAAGGTATACCCAGAGGATTCAATCCTCGGTGAAGAGTTCGATCGCAAAGTAGGGACATCGGATTACGAATGGGTGATCGATCCAATCGATGGTACCATTTCATTCCTCCAAGGGGTGCCGCTCTTTGGCACGATGTTGGCGTGCATGAAAAACGGATTCCCAGTGCTCGGTGTCATCGTCATGCCCGCACTCGATGAAACGGTCTACGCTGCGGATGGTTTAGGATGCTGGCACACGATCAAAGGTTCTCAACCAAAGCGGACGCAAGTCTCACAGGTGACAAGTCTCGATCAGGCACTCGTCAATACCACCTCAATGAGTTATTTCACAACGCCTGAGCATCGCATAATGTATGAGCAAATCGACGCTCAAGCCAAGCACACACGCGGATGGAGTGATTGTTATGGCTGGGTTCTTCTCGCTACTGGACGCGTGGATGCCATGATTGAGCCGGTGCTGAGCCTGTGGGACTTCGCCGCAGCAATCCCGATTATTACCGAATCAGGTGGTTTTTGGACTGATTTGAGCGGAAAACAATCAATTGAAACCGGCGAAATCATGACTGCAAATCATGATCTCCATGCTCAGCTACTTGAACTGGTCAGCTCAATTACGGGTTCAAAGCAGTAAAAAGAGTGAAATTGTACTCAAAGTGAGCGTTCTTATTTTAAAAATATTTAAAGATTCATGAGTTGCTCTAAGCATATTCCGAGAATGGACTTGTTTATCTATCAATGGCTGGGCTAAACTTACACAGCCTCGCCATCCGGCGTTGCAGTCGACGAAGAAGATGCCCGGTTCTCTCTCTCGATCACGAAATAGACTCACGGGCATTTGGAAGACAGCAATGCTGAACTTGTATGTAGGGAATCTCCCGTACTCGATGAACGATCAGGAACTCAACGACCTCTTTTCAGAGATCGGTGATGTTCAGTCAGCCCGCGTAATGAGCGACAGGGAAACCGGCCGCTCCCGTGGATTTGGATTCGTCGAAATGGCCGACAACGATGCTGGCCACGAAGCAATCGAAAAACTCAACGGCAATGACATTGACGGCCGTGCACTCGTTGTAAACGAAGCACGCCCACGCGAAGAACGCCCACGCGGCGGAGGCTTCGGTGGTGGCGGCGGCGGTGGTCGCAGCGGCGGCGGCTACGGCGGCGGTAGCGGCGGCGGTGGTGGCAGCT
>JAESSR010000161.1 GCA_016764015.1 Phycisphaerales bacterium | reverse complement strand
TTCCAGATGCGGGTGATAAGTTCTACTGCTTGGGTTCACTCAAGAAAGCCGAGAAGGCTGCTGCCGAACGCCGAGAGCGTGAGCGTGAAGCATTGCTCGCGATTCCGAAGCTTACCCTCGACAACATGTTCACCCAGATCGCCGACTCAGAACTCAAGGAAATCCTTGTGGTGCTCAAGGCCGATGTCCAAGGCTCGGTCGATGTGCTCAAATCTGAAATCCAGAAGGTTGGCAACGAAGAGGTCAAGGTCCGCGTGATTCACCAAGCGGTTGGTGGGATTACTGAATCAGATATCTTGCTCGCCGAGGCATCCAAAGCCATCATCATCGGGTTCAATGTCATCGCCAACTCGAAGGGGCGTGCGCTCGCTGAGAACAAGGGCGTTGAGATTCGTAACTATCAGGTTATTTATCACATCGTCGACGATATCAAGAAGGCTGTCGAGGGCTTGCTCTCGCCGGATATCCGCGAAGAGGTCATCGGGCACGCAGAGGTCCGCGAGGTCTTCAAGGTCTCGAAGGTCGGCACGATTGCCGGTTGTTTCGTCACCGACGGCATTGTTCAACGCGACGCGCTTATCCGTGTGACGCGCGATGGCGTGGTCATCGAAAACGGCCGCAAGCTCGAACAGCTCAAGCGGTTCAAGGACGATGCCAAAGAGGTTCGCGCCAACATGGAGTGCGGCATGAAGATCATCGGGTACGACGACATCAAGTCGGGCGATGTGCTTGAATGCTACAAGACGATCGAAGTCGCAAGAACGCTTGACGACTAACAAAGGTTCCCTCATCGCACGCCGATGTAGCCATCGGCGTGCGCTTTCTTTCAATCCATTTTCTGAGTCGGAGACGCCCGCTTGAGACGCCGAAGCCTGCAAATCGCATCGAATATCCAACAAGAGCTCCAACAGCGCTTGGCGCGTGGGCTCAACGATCCACGCATCCGTGGGCTCGTGACGGTGACGAAAGTCGAGGTTTCTGATGATCTCAAGAATGCCAAGGCATATATCTCGATCTTGCCCGAAGAGCGTGCCAGCCTCACGATGCATGGCTTAACCGCTGCGACCAAACGATTGCGTCGAGATGTTATGGAACGCATCCATATCAAAGAGATGCCAACACTCAAGCTCATCTACGATGAGGGTCACAAAGCCGAACAAGAAGTGTTCTCGATCCTCGAACAAGATCGTCAAGAGCAGGCAACAAAGTCCTCCTCGAAGTGGTCCCAGGCACCGTCGATGCCCGACATGACACCCGATCCAGAACCAGATTCAGACTCATCATCTGAAGCACAGCCTAAAGAAGTTCAAGGGGATACCAACGGGTGAACATGCCAGAGACTGATATCCTGAGCAAGTTTATGGACTCGCTTGTCGAGCCATTTGGGCATCTCGGCAGCGTAGCGTGCGCGAATCTGATCGACACCACCATTCTCTCGACCGACCCGTTGATCAGTGAGTTGGTTTTTTCAATGCTTGTTTGGGAGAGCTCGATCGAGCATGCTGTCAATGCGGCACACAGCATTGAGCAAGGGCTCGTTGATCTCAATGAGCTGCGGGTCTGTTCTCCTGAAGAACTCGTTCGCGTGTTCCCATCTCGGTATCCAAAGAGCTTGGAGCGTTGCCAAAGACTCAACGCAATCCTCAATGCGATCTTCCGGAAAGAGAACACCCTCTCGCTCGCTCACCTCCGTGAAATGAATAAAAAGGATGTGATTGAGTATTTCAGATCGATCGATGGTTTGCCGCCCTTTGTTTCATCAAGAGTGATACTTCTTGGGCTCGGATGGCATGCGTTTCCTATCGACGAATGGCTTACCAAACAGCTCTCTCATCATGGGATTACCGATACATCGCTCAATATTTGGGAACAAACCCAGCGGATGGAGCGACTTGTGCGTGCCAACGATGCGCTCAGGTATTACACCTTGATAGAACACTGGGCGACCAATGAGCGTGCAATGAAGAAAACCGCGAAGGGTTCATCATCGTGATTCGTAGTCCATATCACCCGTTGTTTGTGAATGCCCTTGTTTGTTCAATGGTCGGCTCAGTTGTTGGCTCAGTGGGATTGGTACTTTGTATCCTCCCTGCTTGCACAGCTCAACAATCAAACCAACAGCGTGTGATCCGTGCGACGGAACATATCGAAGACCCGATCCGAACCCTCGAAGCCCGCGCGGAGCTCGAATCACTCGAAACAACTCAGCGGGTTGACGATGCGATTATCAAGGTCATTCTCCCTGATGCCCTAGAAACGCTCGCAGTCGGATCGTCGGCCTATCAGAAAGCGTTGTCTGTCCCAGCCTTCGACGCTGAGTACTCCATAAATGATGATACAGAGAATCAACCGAATATTGATGCGCAGGATATTGATCAGAATCGTCGAACGCACGCGATCAAGCTCTACGCACGGGCTCGCTCACTGCGTCAGCGTGGAGAACTCGGGCAAGCCCAAGGGCTCTATCAGCAGGCTGCCAAGCTCGATCCGAGTTCTGCTTCGATACAGCGTGAGCTCGGCAGTACGCTCGTGCTGCTCAACGATCGTACAGGAGCGATCAACGCCTTTGAACGAGCGTATGTCCTCGGTGATCGCTCACCAAGGATGCTGGTGCACCTGGCTGGGGCAGCGACTGAAAAAAATGAATACCAACGAAGCATGATGCTTACTACCCAAGCGTTGGGTGCCAAGACGCTGGGCAATCACCCGATGGCCCGGTCGATCGCGGGTGTCTTGCTTGGGACCGGGCAAATCAACGATGGATATCTCAAGGCGGGCGCACAGACACTTGGAGAGGCGCTTGATTCATTTGACTATTCATCGCGTGATCTCCGATGGAAGCGAGAGATTATTCAGGTCGTGAACCAACGATCCAATCTATGGATTCTTACTGGCGATGCATGGGCATCGATCGGTGCCCACCAACGCGCCCAAGAGGCGTATGCCAATGCCGGGCAAGGGGTCAAACAAGCTCCACTTGCACTCGTTTCTCGTCAGATCAGTTCTGCGCTTCGCGCCGGGCACCCCTCCAAAGCGGCCCTGTTGTTTCTCAGTCACCTTGAGCTCAACGCCAATGATCTGGGCACCCAAGAACTTCGATGGGCGAGTGCCCTCGCATCGATCGAAGGCGTTTCAGATGTCTTCGGCTCAGCAATCAAAGCTGCCTCCCAAAATCCGGGGAACACCGACTCGACCCGCCAATCGCTTTTGGGCATCGAACTCGCATCACTGAGCACCACAGATGCAATCGCTCGGCTTGGCTCAGCCGGGCTCGATGCTAACTCTCCATTGATCTTCGCCGATGTACTGGGCAAGGTTTATGACGAATCCGAACGCTATCAATCGGCTCTCTCGATCCTTGAAGTGAATCCGCAGGTTTCGAGAGCGATCGCATCCGGGTTCCTCAGAACGCTCTCTGATCCCGTTGCGTTCATGCGTGAGCACAATGATGTACGCACCGAGAGTGCTCAGCTGCTTCTCGCATCGCTCGGGATATCACTTCATCGCGCCGATCTCATCGGACATCTTGACACGCTTGAATACACCCAAGATCGGACTGCAGACTGGATCGCGATCCATATCCAGGCTCTGGCACTCACGGGCAAGTTCGATCCTGACCCAAGCATGGACTCACTGCGTTCATGGCTTGAGCACACATCTGAGCAAGACGATCGTCATACGACTCGGCTCCGCGCCTCCACACTGATCATTGATCAACACCCTGCCCAGGCATGGGAGCTGATCAAAGCACAGGCCAACGATGCGGATGCAGATGTACATGATCTGATGCTTGGTGCACAGATCGCCCAGACGCTCGGGGACTTCGATTCAGCAGTATCATTCCTTGAGCGAGCGTCAGAGCTTGATCCATACAACGAGATGGTCTACGAGCAGCTCTTTTCGCTGCGGTCTTCGGCTTCACCGCTGGGTGATAGCGAGGAACTCCGCTACCTTGTCCGCCAGCTCTCCTCTGCCCGTCCTCGATCGGCATTCTTTGGGTTGATCCGCGCCACCGAGCTCGCACGGAACGGGTTTGTTGATGAAGCCGAGCTCTTGCTCAAAGAACTCAACCAATCGCATCCTCAACGGGGGATCGGGTACGAGCTCTTGATGAGCATCTGGAAAACCCAGAGCACACAAGATCAGCCCGATGCTTTGGTCGATGGGATTGAGTGGCTCAAGGCACGCCTTACGCTCGATCCAAACTCAACAAGCACCGCATTGCTCATCGCCCAAGGGCTCGTCGAGCTCAAAGAGTATGATCAAACGCGTAGTCTCTTGACAAACGAATACGCGAGAACAGGATCATTCGAGCTGGCGAGAGCCTTAGAGCAACTGCTCGCAGGCCCGCTTGAAATGCCCGATGAAGCCGAGTCGCACTTTGTTGCCCGGCTCGAAGGATTACATGGAGTTGACTTGAAAATCGAGTATGCCCGCCACCTCGCAACTCAATCAACAAGTGAAGCAAACGAATCGCTTCGCTCGCTACTCAGTGGCTTACTCCCCGATAGCTACCAACTCCTTCCATCGCAACGAGAACGCCTGACCCGTGTTGTGTTTTCAATGGCGAACGCTGTCGAAACGCTCAATCACGAAGCCGACATCCTCTGGGTGATCTCGGTGATCGAGAACCATTCCCTCGATCTCGGCTATGCGCTCTCGCGTGTCAAGGTCTTACTTATGGCGTCGCTTCCGGAAATCGACATGGAGCAGATCATCCAGGTCGTTCATCAAGCTGTTGAACAGACTGATGATGAAGAAGATCAGAACACGCTCAGGGGGTTGCCGATCCGGGCATTGCTTGGCGAAAACAGAACACATGAAGCGATCATGCTCATCACTCGCTTTGCGACCCACGAAAACTCGCTTGATTCTGATTTCGCGGTTGAAACATTCCAGCTACTCGCTGCGGTCGGAACCAACGCCAACATGATCGGCGTGCTTGATCTGCTTGAAGAACGCGGGCTGATGCAGGAAATGATCAAGCTCACCACAACCCGATTAGGCACGCCTGATCGCGGTCGAAAAGCAGAAACTCTTGACCAGATGCGCGCGGACCTTGCGTATACCGCTGCAGCGTTGACTACATCGTTCGAGCGAGACGATCAATCCGCATCGTATTACCAGCTCTCACTCTCCTACGACCCTGACCATCCCTGGTCGAACAATGATTATGGGTACATGCTCGCCGAGACTGGCGAACGGATGGACTATGCCGTTGAGCTACTCGAACGAGCAGCCAAGGCACTCCCCCAAGAAGCTTCGGTGATCGACTCACTTGCCTGGGTACGATACAAGCTCGGGATATTCGATGATGTCGCTGATGAAGATGGTGAACTGATTACCGAGGGTGCAATTCGTCTTCTTGAGCGTGCGACACAACTCGATATCGAACGATCGAACCCAACGATTATGCTCCACCTTGGTGATGCGCTCTGGCGGGGCGGCTACAAAGAACGCGCCAATGAAGCTTGGCTCGGAGCGGAGGACATCACGCGCTCGGGGATTCGTCTTATTAAATCACGATCGCCGATCAACCAACGAGCACTCGATGCGATGAGTATCGAACTCCGATCTATCCGATACCGATTACAAGATGCTGAGAACAACGGCAACCCACAAGTTGCACCGTTAGCTGACAGAGTCGAGGCTGAAACTGACACCGAATAAGAACATACAATACTTACCCAACAGACAATCGCGTTCATCAACGCACACGATAGAGGAACCCACCCATGGCTGGTCATAGTAAATGGTCGAATATCAAGCATCGCAAAGCAGCCCAAGATAACAAGAAGGGCAAGATATGGTCCAAGTGTTCCAAAGCGATCATGGTCGCGGCCAAGATGGGTGGCGGCGAACCTGAAACCAACCTCTCGCTCCGCTATGCGATCGACGAGGCAAAGTACGCCAACATGCCCAAGGACACCATCAAGCGAGCCATCGCCAAAGGCTCAGGTGATACCGGCGGCGCTGACTATCAAGACCTCGTCTACGAAGGGTATGGCCCGGGTGGCACCGCCGTGCTCGTCCTCGCGCTGACTGACAACAACACCCGCACCGTTGGCGATGTTCGCAACATCTTCAAAAAGAAGGGTGGCTCAATGGGCAACGCGGGGGCTGTTGCGTTCATGTTCCAGACCAAAGGGCAGATCATTATCGACGCATCAAAGTACGATGAAGACACCATCATGGACAAGGCCCTCGAAGCGGGCGCTGATGATGTACAATCGCCAGAAGGTGCTGATGAAGAGAACCCAGGCGTATGGACTGTCTTGACAGACGCGACTGAGTTCATCACAGTCAAAGAAGCACTCGAAGCCGACGGCGTAGAAATCCTCGAAGCCGAGATCGCCCGCATCCCCGAGAACATCGTCCCCGTCAGTGGCGATGATGTCCGCAAAGTGCTCAACCTCATCGAAGCACTCGAAGACAATGACGATGTGCAGAAGGTGTATTCAAACGCAGACTTCGATGCCGCTGACTTGGCGAATCTTGAATAACAAAGGCTTCATCCATGCGAGGCTGGGCTACATTTGATGATACGGAAACTTACCGATACACCCTCGGCAGGCGCTGGGCACCCGGCGGCAAACGCGTGTGCTTCTGCCTGCTCAACCCCTCCACCGCCGACGCCAAAGTGCTCGACCCGACCCTGACGCGCTGCCATCGGTATGCGGTCAAATGGGGATTCAGCACGATGGATGTGACGAATATCTTCGCGTTGCGATCGACGGATCCCAAGGGGCTCAAGAAAGTGGAAGATCCCAATGGCCCAGGCAACGACGCAGCGATTGTCAAACTCGCCAAGCGGGCAGACCTGATGATTATTGGATGGGGCACACACAGTGCTCTCAACGATCGCCATACGCAGGTGCTTGAACTGCTTAGACCTGTGTGCAAGCCCATGTGCCTCGCCATTACCAAGCATGGGTTCCCCAAGCATCCGTTGTATTTGCGGGCGGATCTTGAGCCATTCGCGTTTATCTAAACCCGTAATGGTGCCGTGGTTAACAAATCTCGAAGGGTTTTTAACTACGCTCTGTATTATCCACGAATCACCACTACTACCGTTCGTAGTTAAAAATCTCTTCGAGATTTGTTAACCACGGCACCGATTCGTCACATACTTACCGCATCTGACCACGCTTGCCTTGCTAGCTGAAAGGCAACACTCGGCTCGGGCATCTCACGCACATCGAGCGTGATCCAATCCTGCCCCGCGACGATCAACGCGCCGGCGTAGCCTTTGATATCGAGCTTGCCGCCCGGTGCGCCGACTGTGCATCGCCCCATCGCGTTCATATCGTTGAGCCGAACCGATGCGAGGTGTTCGCCCGCATGGGTGACGGCTTTGCCCGGCGAGTTACCATTCATCAACACCAACGCTGGATCTACACCAATCGCAATCCCCGCGACATGACCGCTCTGCTCTAGCTTAAACAGTTCGGGCTGATGATCCGCGATGACAGCCCCGACGCGTTGGGCGTTGGCGCCGATGGCGAGCCGATCTGTTTCGTTCATGTCTGTAGGAAGCAGCACCGACACCACCGGACGCGAACGCCCGCCGACGAGGGCGGCCAACTCAGCACTCATCTCGGCGGCTTGTGCCACCGCATCAATCGCACGGTGTGCGTTATTCCCATCAACAAAGTGTTCAGGTGGAATCCAGAGGTCTAAGCCTGTGAACTCAAGCTCTCGGCGGCGCAACGATGCCGCGAGGTCTCGACGGGCAGATCGGGTGAGTGTTCGTGGTCGAAAATCTGGAGCGGACGCATCAAGAGTGATGGCTCGCACGCCCATCGCATGAATCTCCTCGATCGCGGCTTTGGGCGATGGACTCCGAACAACAAAACCGGCGACACTGATCGAGATTTCTGGGAGACCCAACATAGCAGGGATAGTAGAGTCATTCCGACCTGCGAGCATCGAACGCACTACGATCACACCATGAACCGTTCCTTTATCTGTAGAATCGCTCAGATCCTTCACCTCGTCGCGCTGTCCATCTGGCTTGGCTCAGTCGCGATGTCGGGCGTAGTCGCCGCGATCGTGTTCCCACTCATGCGCAAGCTCGAACCAACCCTGGCGAGCTATCCAGACTACAAAGGTGATCATGCCATGCTCGCGGGCGGGCGGCTCGCATCGAGCGTGTTCCTCGCCGTTGATACGATCCAGTTTGTGTGTGCCTCGCTGGCCTTGGCAACACTCGTCATCATGATCGTCACCGGATACACCATCAACACAATCCCGCGATTGCTTCGGATCATGGTGTTGTGTGCGACACTGGCGTTATTGAGTTATCACTTGTTTGTTTTCATGCCTCAGCAAATGCTTTCGTTGCGTGGGTACTGGGACTTCGCCGCTGCTGGCGATACGAGTCAGGCCGACATGTTCAAGGACAAGTTCCTCGCTTCGCACAGTGCGGCTTCGAGAATCTTGGGCACACTGACCATCGCGGTACTCATCAACATCATTCTCGCCGGCTGGACACTCACCGCTGCACCTAAGGAAACACCTGCCAATGACTGAAGTACACCCCAAAGGCAAAGATAACCCACGCGGGCTCAAGGACATTCCGTTTGCACTGCCAGAAGTGACAGCCGCCGAAAAACGGCTCGCCAAACGCATCGACGCCGCCCTCCAAGATGGCTACCCGGATGCCTATTGCGAGCTTGAGTTCTCGAACGCGCATGAGCTGCTGATCGCGACGATCCTCAGTGCGCAGTCGACCGATGCCGGCGTGAATAAAGCGACTCCTGGATTGTTTGCGAAGTTTAAGACGCCGGCTGATTATGCGAAGTCCACGCCTGAAAAGATTCAGCCTTATATCAAAACGATCGGGCTCTTTCGCAACAAGGCGAAATCCATCCACGCCTCGATGACGATGTGCGTCGAAGACTTCGATGGGCAGGTGCCCGGCACCATGACCGACCTGCTCAAACTGCGTGGCGTCGCCCGCAAGACCGCCAATGTGGTCCTCGGCAACGCCTTTGGGATCAACGACGGCTTCACGGTTGACACCCATGTCCAACGCCTCGCGTGGCGGTTCGGGATCACCGACGATGCGAAGACCAACACCGCGATCATCGAAAAGAAACTCATGGCCCTCTTCCCCCGCGAACACTGGTCTCGGCTGGGCCACCAACTGGTGTTCCACGGCCGATACAACTGCACGGCAAGACCCAACTGCAAGCACGATCATCCGATCTGTGTGAAGTTTGGGGTGCGGTGTGGTGAGGTGTTGCCTGTTAAGAATAAGAAGAAGTGATCGAGATTCCGAAGGATAATGACACTGACATGGGGAGCACACCGCCAATCCCAGCCATATGAATTGGCGGAGTGGGGTTGTGGAAGAGTGAGATTGGTTGTTATCCATAAGAACAATCCATCCCGCTCAATCTCTGAAATGCGGGGTTGAGCAGGATGGGGTTCTTCCTAATATCATCAAAATCCTGATCAAAAGCAGATTGTGTGTTGTTATACTTCCACTAAGAACGATCGTATTGGAGAACACTCATGGAAAGCCGAACACGAACAGCGTCTGAATCACATTCAGAGTACTACCTCGGAATCGAATCAGATTGTGAATCTGTGGCAAGGTATGTGGAGTTCAGCGACGATCACAGAAAAGTATATTCACACTATTTTAGCCATATGCTCACGACCGCTGGCGCAGAGTTTGAGAGTGTTTCAAAAGCCATCGCGGTTGCTGCGAATAAACCTGAACCAAAGATGATATTCGAAATACGAAATCTGTATATCCCGATCGAATCCTATTTAAAATCGTGCTCTTTGCGATTACTTAAAGGCGATATCACTATTACACCATTTTGCGATTGGGAAATTGGAACGAGTCCCATCTGGTGGAAAGCGTACAACGATATCAAACACTCTAGACACACGAATGCTAAATCTGGATCAATGTTCAATGCGCTGCAAGCGCTCGGAGCATTGTTCTTCGCGAATCTCGTTCTAGCAAATACTGAGCATGGCTATGGAAATCACTTTAAATACAGTCATCGAACCCGACTGTTTTATCTCAATCCATTTGAAAACGAGCCCAACTGGCGCCATGGCCCTGATAGTGTTCGTCCTTTGCATTTTCTTAGTGTTGGCGAACTCGAAGTAAATAAGAGGATGCGTGAACTTATTGGATTAAAGCCGACTGAGTGATTGATTCGGCGATTCACTTGTACGCTCCCTCCACCCCGCCAATCCCGATCTCAGGGTTTGGCGGTGTGGTTCTCTCCTAGCTCCTCTCCCACACCACGAAAAAAACCCCCGACCTTTCGGCCGGAGGCTTCGAACGATCCCGCTGAGATTCGAACTCAGAACCTCTGGCTTCGGAGGCCAACGCTCTATCCAGTTGAGCTACGGGACCAGGATCATGCTTCGCCCACCAGTTTCCCAGCAGACAGCAACTAGTCTACGATCGCCTACACCAAATGGCAACGACCTCCTCCAATCACTCTTCCCCTACGCCCGCTCCAACCCCATTGGTCGCTGTTCTCGCACTGACATTCCTCGGGTCGCTCGGCACCGGAGCCGTCACCAACGGATTCTCCTTCATCGCAGCCGAGGGCTTGGGCTATGGGCGAAAGATGAACCTGCTCCTCGCCCTCATCCTCGGAGCCACCTACATCGTCGGCGCACTGGTCGCAGGCAGGCTCGTCACCAAGCTCGCTCTCCACAAAACCACCCTCACTCCCAAAGCCCTCCTTGCCATCGCCCTGCTCATCATCGCACTCGCATGCCAGCTCCCGATCCTCGCCCAGCACTTCGCACCTGATCAAACCGAACGCGCACTCTGGATCTTCATCATCATCTTCTCACCCGCCACCGGCATCTTCTGGCCCATCGTCGAGGGGTATCTCTCAGGCGGAAGATCTGGCAAACAACTCCGCTCGGCCATCGGACGATTCAATATCGTCTGGTCGAGTGCACTCGTTCTTTCCTTCTGGGCGATGGCTCCGCTGCTCGGGCACAACCCGTTCCTCATCATCTCCCTGCTCGGCATCCTCCAACTGCTCATGTGCATCGTGCTCCATTGGTTCCCGTCACACCCGCCGACCCACTTGCCCGAACATCATGAGCCGCACCCCGATATCTACATCCCCTTGTTGACCATGTTCCGTGTAATGCTCATCGCATCGTACATCGTGCTCTCTGCGCTCGCCCCGCTGCTCCCGATCGTCGAAGACAAGCTCGGCGTCGATGTCCACTGGAAAACCCCGCTCGCCAGCGCATGGCTCTCCTCGCGTGTGGTCCTCTTCATCTTCTTCGAGCGATGGCACGGCTGGCATGGAAAATGGTGGACGCCTTGGACTGGGATGGGCTTGATGCTCCTCGGATTCAGCGCGTGTATGCTCTCGCCCATAGCCAACAACTTTGGGCTCGCCACACTCATGATCGGTTTGCTCATCATGGGCGTTGGCATCGCCATCACCTACTACGGCGCACTCTACTACGCCATGGCTGTCGGTAATGCCCAAACTGACCAACAGGTCAACACCAGCGCAAAGCACGAAGCTGTCATCGGGCTGGGCTATACACTCGGTCCCATCTGCGGCCTCGCCGGGCTCGGAATATCCGACGGCGATCCAGATTCCTTCCGCATATGGGTCATTCTCCTCGTCAGTGCATCTGTCGTCGTATCTACTTTGCTCGGCTGGGCTTTGATCCGACGCGATCGCTCCAAACCCACCAACGCCAGCTAATTCTGCCCATCCACCCCCCAGATTCAGAAACTTCTTATCGGATCGCTCGTACAACAAGTGTCGCAGGGTGTTATGCCGCCTGTGGGACATACGACGCCCGATACCCGCCAATGGAATGAACTGATCGTTTGGGAGGTTCACCTAGGGGTACACGAACCGCCGATGATTGGGAAGATTGGGCGTATAGATAGATTCACTGCAGACTGGTTCACAGAACCACGATGCTCACGATTGGAGTCAAAATGACGAGTTGCACAAAGCAGATGAGTTGGACAAAGCGAGCGACAACCCTAGGCACCATTGGCGCTATTGGGATCATTGGTCTCTTGACCACATTCTCAGGCACCGCCATCGCCGCCAATAATGAACCAGGTATCGTCGCCACCCAAGTTACGCTTAATGCATCCCCGAGTTCCATCTGGGATGCCGCGATCAAAGGCGACTCGGCCGCACTTGATTCATTGCTCAACCCAAACAACTGGGACCAATCCACCATCGATGCCGACCTGTTCGCATCGATCGAACTGCTCAGCTCGAACATCGTCAAACGCGAAGCCACCCGCGAAGAGCAGATCACCGACGCCAACACCCGCCTGCTCGAACACCTCGAATCCTACGACGAAACAAACTCCGGCGTTCATCTCTCCAAAGCACTCGCGGCTTCGGTCGAGCTCCAAATGCTCTTCAACGACGATGACAAATTCTTCACCGACGCAAGCGTTTCCAAAGCCATCAATATCTCGATCAAAGCGGCCAAAATTGCAGAAGACAGTGGCGACTGGATGATCGCATCCGAGCTCTACTACCGCCTCAACGCCATCCACGATCCCAGCGGCATCTACAAAAAAGATGTCAAACGACTCTCCCGTCGACTCGCTATGATCCGCATGTACGCTCCAGAGCGCCTGTGGGAGATCCGCAACCAACGCCGGATCGATGAAGAGATGGACCCGTTGCCACCATACAACGCCTATGGGGACGACTTCCACGAAAAACTCAAAGGCATCAACTCGATCACCGTCCGCACCGCCATCCAACGCTCCGCAGACCAACATGTCGGTCGAAAAACCCGCAAGCATCCCAACGGCGTGAACATGAACGATCTGATCCTCTCAGGGATCAACGCGATCGAAACCATGGCCACCACAACCGATCTCGCCGTCGCCTTTGATGGTCTTGAAAAAGAAACCAACCGTAACAAGTTCCTCGATGTCATTCACGCCCAACAAGCAAAGATCAAAGCCAAAGAGCATACCGCTTCGGGCTACGACCTTCGCAGAGCCCTCGACTCAATCCTCATCGCAGGACAACAGTTCGTAGGAATCCAAGAAAGCGCACTGCTCCATGAGTTTGGCAACGGCGCCATGTCCGCACTCGACGACTACACCGCAATCATCTGGCCAGACGAGCTCGCACGCTTCCGCAGAAGCACCCAAGGCGAGTTCATCGGCATCGGTGTACAAATCCAACTCGATGAGTTCCAGAATATCAAAATCGTCACACCACTCGAAGGCACACCCGCCCAACGCGCAGGTGTACAGAGCAACGACATCATCAAGAAGATCGACGGCATCACCGCTGTCGGACTCGGACTCAACCAAGCCGTCGATATCATCACCGGCCCAGCAAACACCAAAGTTGTCATCACCGTCGAACGAGAAATCACCGGCGGCGAGATCATCGAAAAAGAGTTCGTCATCATCCGCCAGAAGATCGATCTCCCATCAGTCAAAGGCTGGTCCAAGACCGGCGCTGGTGATCAAGATTGGAACTACTTCATCGATCAAGACGCCGGCATCGGCTACCTCCGCCTCACCGGGTTCACCCAAGACTCCACCAAAGAGTTTGATCGTGCCGTCAAGGCGATGAAGAACGAAGGACTCAACGCATTAATCCTTGATCTCCGCTACAACCCGGGTGGCTTGCTCGACCAAGCCGTCAACCTCGCATCGCGCTTCATGCCATCGGGCATGGTTGTAAAAACAGTTGACGGCTCAGGGGTCACCAACTGGATCGGCGAAGCCAAGCGTGTCTCCGCTCGCCAATCAATCGCCGATATCCCCGTCGTCGTGCTCGTCAACGAGGGCAGTGCATCTGCATCAGAAATCCTGTCCGGTGCCATCCAAGCATCCGCCCACCAGGGCAAGACCCAAGCCCTCGTCCTCGGACATCGTAGCTTCGGCAAGGGATCAGTCCAGAATGTCTACCTCCTCCCCGGCGGCTCCGCTGCCATGAAGGTCACCACCAACTACTACAAGATCGATGCACCACGCATGATCCACAAAGTCCCCGGCGCAACCGAATGGGGAATCGACCCAGACCTGATCGTCGATATGCTTCCAAGCCAACAGGCCGAGGCGCTGTTGCTCCGTCGAAGTGCAGATGTCTTGCCACTCGACGAGAACGGCAACATCATCGTCGATGCCGAGCGTCCAGATCCAAACACCCTCATCACCGATGGCACCGATCTGCAAGTCCAAACAGCACTCGTGCTGCTCCAATCCCAGACCACGGTGGACAACACCAAGACCACCATGATGGACTAAGCCGAATCTGACCAGTTCACGAATTCACCAAACACATCACACCCTCACATCCCCCGGCCCTCCGGGGGATGTGTCATGCGCAGCATGACGGAGGGGGGCTGTATTTTCTTCGCCCCTCCCTGCGCCCCGCGGGGAGGTGTCGAACAAAGTGAGACGGAGGGGTGTCTTGGTGTTTCTTCTCTTACTGATACTGACTTCAAATGAACAAGACAAGACACCCCTCCGACTGCTTCGCAGCCACCTCCCCGCGGGGCGCGGGGAGGGACAAGCGACACCTTGGCAAATGGTCTAATATTTCATACAACCTAAATCACCCAAACGCCATCCCACCAGGATGGCGTTTTTTCGTGATAAAATGGGCACTCTGCGACACAATCCCCCATATCTGGCAGAAAACACATGCTGATTCTTCACCCTGCCAATTGGCATGAACTCAACAGACTTCCTATACTCTGCGATAAGTCAGCCGAGCACCGATGTTCGGCTGGTATTGGTATAGACACCCGCCTCTCGCGCATAAAACCGCGTGTATGTATCGGCGGCGAACCAACATGATCATGCATGATCAAGGACGAAGCCATGACCCAGGCAACAGCCGCCTCCAACGAGCAATCAACCATGAATACCGCGAAAGCAGATTCGCCAGCAACAGGTCTCGCACCAACTGCAAAGACCGCACAAGAACTTCCGAAGGAAGTCCTCGTCAAATGGCTTTACGACATGCAGCTCATCCGTGAGTTCGAGAACCGCACCATGCAAGCCTACCAACAGGCCAAAATCGGTGGGTTCTGTCATATCTATACCGGGCAAGAAGCCGTCGCGGTGGGCACCATCGGGTGTACCAACCACGACGACCCCGTCATCACCGCCTACCGCGATCACGGGCACGCACTGGCGCGTGGCATGACCCCCAACTCTTGCATGGCTGAGATGTTTGGCAAGACCACCGGGTGTGCAAAGGGCAAAGGCGGATCGATGCACATGTTCGATCGACCAAACTGGCTCTTTGGCGGGCATGGCATCGTCTCGGCACAAACACCGATGGGTGCAGGCTTTGCATTCTCCGAAAAATACCAGCTCGAAGTCATGGGCATCGGCAAAAAGAAAGTTACCCTCTGCTACATGGGTGACGGCGCACTCGACCAAGGCTGCTTCCACGAAGCACAGAACCTTGCTTCGCTCTGGGATCTCCCAGTCATCTACATCCTCGAAAACAACGGCTACTCGATGGGCACCGCCATCCACCGCCACACCGCAAACGCCGAAAACCTCATCGATCGCGCCAAGGGCTACGGCATCAAAGCCGCCAAGATCGACGGGCTCGACATCATGAACATCTACAACGAGTTCAAGCCCATTGTGGACGAATGCCGCGAAAGCTCGCGTCCTGCCTTCATCGATCTCAAGACCTACCGCTACCAGGGGCACTCCATGTCCGATCCACAAAAGTACCGGACAAAGGATGAGGTCGACCAGTACAAAGACAAAGACTCGATCGCCAAGCTCTGCTCGGATCTGATGACCATGGGTCACATCGACGAAGCCGGGTGGAAGACCATGCGTAAAGAGATCAGCGACATCGTCCGTGCCTCCGTAGAGCATGCCGAAGCCGCCCCGATCCCCGAAGCCAGCGAGTTGTACACGGATGTCTACGCCAACCCCCAAAAGAACCTGTCCCCCACCGCGACTTATACGCACGGGGCAAAGAACCCTTTGATGTAAACTATGCTTGCTCAAATCAAGAAACCCGTTGTCGTAGTAGACCTGAGCTATATTCAGGATCTTAGTCGCGGACATGAGTTTTTGAGTTCAAAATCATTCTGGCTCTGGCCGCTTCGTATCTTTCAAGAAGCAAGCGATAAAGGCGAGAAAGCTCGATGTATACTAGCAAAAACTCTCCGTGTTTTTTTACAAAATGAAAAACGGTCCGTTATTGCCGCGTCACCCCGAGAACTCAGCCTGGACGAAGTTGATGGCAACTCTATCTCAATGCAATCTTTGGTCGATATAAAAATGACTCAGATGATTGGAGCAATCGCCAACTCCAAATCGACTACCCAACTGCTTGAGATTCTGGATTTACAAAACACTCATCTCAACCAGGGACACAATGTTTTTTGGTCGCTTCTCTTACTCTCAAATAAATCGAACGCCAGCGAGAAAACCAAAGTTGTTTTTATGAAAAGCATCGAAGATGACCGTTTACTGGTCACTGATGAACTCGCCCATGCACATTTTATCGAGCTGATCAAACCACTTGATTCCAACTCCGAGCAAACTACTCCATCGCTTGACGAGTTATATAAAACCAACTCGCCGTTGATTGCAATCGCCAAGTGCCTCCTCTATCTCAGCCTCAGAATGCAAACCAAACCATTGACCAAGGAAGAACTGAACGATTACGACGACCTTCACTATGCAGTATTGGGCTCGTTAACCGGCCACCTTGCGACAAATGACTATGGCCTAGCACGAATGGTTCATGTCTGTTTTCCAGAAACTACTATCATCACGAATATCCCCAAAATCCAGCAAATGACCACAATGCCCATGATTGAATCAGGCAGATAAATCCCCATGACCACCCCACGCATAGACATCCCGATGGACAAGCTCGTTGAGCTTTGCAAGCGATGGAAAATCGTGGAGTTGTCGCTGTTTGGATCGGTGCTGCGTGTAGATTTCACACCAGAGTCGGATGTCGATGTAATGATCGTGCTTGCCGATGATGTAACAATAAGCTCATTCGACGATTGGCTCGCAATCAGGGATGAACTCAGCGAGTTGTTTGATCATCGCAAAATTGATCTGGTTGAACGCAAACGAATTATCAATCCCTTCATGAGACATTCCATCTTGACAACGAGAAAGGCGATCTATGCCGCCTGACTCAGTATCAAACTCAGACCTTGTGTATCTCTGGCATATTACTCATGCCTGCGAACAGATGGCTGCCTATATCCACAACTTGGACATCGAACAGTTCAAAGAAAACGACATGCTCAAGGATGCTGCCTATTGGAGGATCAATGTCATCGGCGAAGCGATCGGCAATCTCAGCCAAGAGTTTGTTGAATCGCACCCGCAGATCGACTGGAGAAAAGCACGCAGTGCCCGCAACAGAATAGTACATGGCTACGATTCGATCGAAGATGCTGTAATATGGGAAATCGCCACTGTCCACATCCCCAAACTCCTCAAACAAATCACGCCGCTCATCCCGGAACCACCACAAGACTGATGTCCCTTGCTCCGCACAAGAAAAATACACACCACACCATGACCACCGATTACGCAACCATCTATAACCACCAAACCGAGACCAATCCCGGTTATTCCCAGGCGGAACAATCGCCCGGGTTTAAGGCGGTGCTTGAGAATGCGACAGAAATCGCACATCTCAAAGGGCGATCCCTCGATGTCGGTTGCGGCGTAGGGTTCGTGGTCGAGTTGCTCAACACCTATCCATACCGCTTCGAAGCCCATGGCACCGATGTCAGCCCGACAGCTGTAGAACAAGCATCAAAGCGGAACAGCCAAGATCGAATCAAACTCTCGGACGGCTCGGCCCTTCCCTATGATGATGCTTCGTTTGATCTTGTCACCTGCTTCGATGTCCTCGAACACATCGACGAACACGAAGTCGAACAGTTCTGTAATGAACTCCGCCGAGTCGCCCGCCCGGGCGCGACGATTATGTGTTCGGTCGCCTTGCGTGAAGCATCCGCGATCGATCTCTTCGGCGACAATGTCCACCGCACCGTCCGCCCGTTCGACTGGTGGGCCCAATACCTCCGCCCAGACAAAGCACACTGGACCAAGCACCCCATGCAAGCAATCTACTGGCACAATATTCCACACAAGCCAGCCAACGCGTAATGCCACAAGGCCAATGAGACCATACCATGACCACTATGCCACACGAAATGATTGAATCAGACATCCACCCAGCGGTCGATAACCCGCCGCTGCCCGTCTTCGTCCCTGAAGACCAAATGCCATCACGCGTCGGCGATCGCATCATCCAATACCGTGAGGCACTCAAAGAAGCCATGTCCGAAGAGATGCGCAAGGACAAACGCGTCTTCCTCTGTGGCGAAGAAGTCGCCCAGTACAACGGCGCCTACAAAATATCCCAAGGCATGCTCGATGAGTTCGGGCCTAAGCGGGTCATCGACACACCGATCTCCGAAAACGGATTCGCAGGCATGGCCATCGCAGCAGCGATGACCGGGCTCCGTCCGATCGTTGAGTTCATGAGTTGGTCGTTCTCCTTCGTGGCAGCCGACCCGATCCTCAACAACGCACCCAAAATGCTCTACATGTCCGGCGGCCAGTTCGGTTGCCCGATCGTCTTCCG
>JAESSR010000160.1 GCA_016764015.1 Phycisphaerales bacterium | reverse complement strand
CTCTGCGTGCAACGCTGGGCGACCGGATCGGCGCAGGGGTCATCGCAATGCTGTGTCTCACCGTGCTTTCGATCGGTGCTTGGCTGAGCCCATCAATCAATGGTCACGGCACGCATACGCAACTCGGGCTCCGCCCATGCATGTGGGCGGTCGCCCTCGACAAACCCTGCCCAACATGCGGCATGACCACATCGTTCTCGTACGCCGGCGAAGGCTCATGGATTCAAGCAGCAAAAGCACAGCCGATGGGCGCACTGCTTGTGCTGATGACCACAACCGTATTCTGGGGGGCTTTGATCCAGGCAATCACGGGTGCTCGGTTCAACTCGATCATTCAACCGGCATTGAAGCCTCGGTTTTTCTTGATGATGGGAATCTTGCTCTTAGGCGCATGGTTCTACAAAATCGCAACTTGGTAATACGCACGCACTGACCCTTGATAAGATACACACCAATGAAAACCCACACACAATTAACACGATTGATCTTTGCAGCAGGAGCACTCTTGCTGAGCACCCAAATCTCTGGGTGCATCATCGGTGCTGCTGTCGGTGGCATGATGGAATCCGCACACCGCACTGGAAAGAGCGAGATTGAAGCAGAATATACAGGTATCGAAGCCCACTCATTTACCGTAGTGGTGAGTGCCAATCGGCTTGTTGAGTCCAACAATCCTGGCATCACCGGACGAATAACAAGACGAGTCAACGATCGGCTCATCCAGAACGCCAACCCTTCATACGCTATTCCAAGCAACGACCTGCTCACCGTGCTCTATAACACGCCTCAATGGATCGCACTCCCCAAGGGCGAAGTTGCTGAGATGCTCGGCGTCGAACGGCTGATCGTATTCGAGCTCACCGAATATACACTCCATGAGCCGGGCAACCAATACCTCTGGGATGGATCTGCCTCGGGGATCGTCACCGTGTATGAATCGGATTCTGGATTCCCTGACGATCCAATCTTCGAGAAATCAATCCGTGTCAGATTCCCTGACTCAAGCGGATTCATGAGGACGGATATTCCAGAAGCCGCGGTGACAACCGAACTCGCAAATCGGCTCATCAATCGTGTCGCTTGGCTTTTCTATACACACGAAGAATCAAATATCATCCCGTACTAAATCCCAAAGATACTCAACCACACATGAACACAACTATCCATCCAACTCGTCACGCCGCATTCTTGTGCTTGTTTGTCTGCGTAGCGTTCGCCTGCATCCCAGGGTGCAATATCGCGACACCAATCGCCTTTGCTATTCATGGGCCTCAGAAAATCATGCCGGTCTACACGCTCGGCGAAGAACTCAAAACGGTTGTTTTCGTCGATGACCCATCGAGCAAAGTGACCCAGCGTAGGCTCCGCTATTCGATCGCAGACCGGGCAACAAAGGAACTCCTCGCCAAACGGGTCCTTGTTGACATGCTCGACCCGCGCGGGATATTGACCGCTGCAAGCAACGAACGCTTCGGCGAACAAATGAGCATCTCCGAACTCGGCAAATCGGTCGGTGCAGATATCGTGATCTACGCAGTCGTCACCGATTTTTCGATGTCCCCCGAGACCGGCTCGTACATCCCCCGCGCGACCATGCGGGTCAAAGTGATCGATGTCGCTACGGGCAAACGCCTCTTTCCCAACGACATTACAGGATACATCGCCGAGATACAAATCCCACAACGCCCTGGCGCACTCCCTTCGACCACCGGCGAACGCCTTGAAATGGAACAATCACTCGCCGCTCGCGCAGGACTCGGGCTCGCCCAGCTATTTTATAAACATGAGATCACCGAGACGGTATTATTCCGAAGGTGATTTCCTCAGCATTCCATCACGATGTCATCCATCTCGTTGCTGCACCATGTGCAAACGCCGGGTCGTTTTCACTCGGACGCATCATCCCCACCATACTCTGTGCGCGGGCAATCGAACAAGGATTCACCCCACCGGGCCCGGTCATCCTCATTGGAAACTCATCGTGCGAATCTCAAGCCCGGTTGCTCGGGGTTGGATTGGAATCTCAGGCTCGCCCCGCCGATGAGCAAACCCGAGCTCCTCCGCCGGCAAGTGCGTCGGCTCACCCAAAATGCCTCGCGTGTGATCTGCTGGAATGATGAACTTGCCACCCTGCTCAAAGGCATCCCCGCGGAGCTTGATCTGATCTCAACACTGCCTTCGCTGGCACCGACCTATGTCTCCAAACGCGTCAACATTCGCACCTTCGAGCATACTGACACAGATATCTGGAACGATCGCAGCAACTCGGCAACACTCGATAATCTGCTCTCTCCATTACTCGACAATCTCGCCGATACCGCACGACCGGTTTCGCGAGCATCCATCGGAATCAATGACACCACCATGTGCATCGGCGTGCTTGCTGATCGCCCATCGGATGTCGATGCCCGCGAGCTCGCCTTCCTGCTCGGGCTGCTCAATGCATCTGGATATTCCTTAACCGGCATTGTCCCCAGCACCGCGAGCCATCTTGCCGCGGCCCGTCGTCACCATCGCGGATTAGGATCACAGTTCCAACTCCTCGTCGCAAACGATCCGATCACCACGCTCTTGCCGGTGTTCGATGCGCTCATCCACCCGTGCTTCGATCGCTCAGGATCATCAATGCTCATCGAGCGCATGTGCGAGAACGCCGATGTCCCCGTGCTTCGGCTCAAACACTCTGGCAGAGAAGGACTCTCACGAGCACCTGGTGTTGCAGGCCCAATCATCGAACAACTCGACGAGATGGTCAAAGCCAATCAGGCCCAACATCCCAATCCCGATCCTGAGCCCGCTCATGCCTAACGATACGAAAACATCCGTGCTCTTCGTATGTCTGGGCAACATCTGCCGATCCCCGCTCGCCGACGGCATCTTCACACACCTCGTCAACCAACAAGGGTTCGCCCACTAGTTCCACATAGACTCCTGCGGCACCGGCGCTTGGCATGTCGGCAACCCGCCCGACCCTCGCTCGGTACTCACCGCCGCCAAATACAACATCGACCTGACCAATCTCCGCGCCCGCCAGTTCGACGCCGACACCGATCCAACCGAGTTCGACTGGATCATCCCGATGGACACATCAAACCACCGCGAACTCATCAAACAAGGCACACCGACAGCCAAAGTCCGGCTCATGCGATCATTCGATCCAACCATCACCACCAAAAAAGCCCCCGATGTCCCCGACCCCTACTACGGCGGCGACGACGGCTTCGACAAAGTCTACGAGATGTTGATGCGGGCGTGTGAGGGGATGCTCAATGAAATCAATTAGCCCATCGGTGCCGTGGTTAAAACTTCGAAGAGATTTCTAACCACGATCTTTGAATAATCTGACAGTTCTAAGCATGGTTAGAAATCTCTTCGAGATTTTAACCATGG
>JAESSR010000159.1 GCA_016764015.1 Phycisphaerales bacterium | reverse complement strand
TCCAAAGGCTTCGAGGAACAAGGCGATATCAAAGAAGTTGAGCACGCCGTCGCCGGTGAAGTCCGCGATGCAATCCGCTGGCGGGTCTTCACATGCTTGGCCGGTGATGTTGAACCCGTCAATCGCGGCTTCGATGACGGATGGATTGTCGATGTCCTCAGCGATGAATCGTACACGAACCTGATTGGTTGTGTTGACGAAGTCTGAGACCAAGAACTCTGACTCGAACCATCCGCCTATTGATTCTTCGGTGCTCGGGCCAACGGTTTCGAGCGTCACCCATGATGAACCGTTGTTGTCCGAGATTTGGACGACGAAGACATCTTCGCCTTGATTGGTGCCGTTGCCCATCGCGGTATTGTCAAACCAACGGGAGTAGAATACTCTCGCGTCTGGGTTGTCTGCCATTGCAAGCAGTGGTGAGGTAAGGATGGTTTGTCCGCCATCGACATCGGTATTACCCTCGGCGTTTCCGGTCAGGAATGCCGAACCCGAGCCATCTGCATCAACGCTTGGATCACCACGATCGCCGAGCCCTGCGGGGACTCCGCGTTCCCACTGCCCATTGGCGGTACCAGAGACAGGTCCCGAGACGGTCCAGCCGAGATCATCTTCAAAGTCGTCATTGAATGTGATGAACAGTGAACCGACCGATGCTTCAAGCGGGTTGGATGAACCGCCAGCGGGGAAGGTCACTTCGCCCGAGAGTTCGCCCTCAATACTGATGTAGTAATCAAGCGTATCGTTGCAGTTCACCGCAGGGAGTGTCGCGGTGAATGAGTTGTTGCCCAATGGCAACATAGCAGAACTGACATAAGGAGCGCCATTGATTGAAGTCATCAGGTTTTCGCTGCCAGGAAGAATGATATCGTCCTCAGGTGATATGGTGACATTGAACGGCGTTGTCGCGCCAGGATTGAGAACGCTCGGTGTCACGATCTCAATGATTGGGCCGATGAATGAGAAGTTGATCATCGTGACATCAATGCGGTAGCGTTGGACAGTATTTATTCCGCCATCACCATCGACAACAAAGTAATAGTCGGTGTCCTGTGGCGCAACGAATGCGATGGTTTCGGGTTCGCCGATAGCGCTGGCATTGCTGGTGTCAAGGATGTTGCCGCCACTATCACGAACGGTAATTCGCAGATCTTGGATGCTGTTGTAGTCTGTGAAATCCCCTGAGGCACAGAACTGGTCCTGTGGGCCTTGATCGTAAGCGTCTGCATCTGGGGTGGCTGTAAAGACGATCCGTGAGGGCTCTGTTGCGGTGATCTTGAAGAAATCATCATCGGAGGTGCTGTCCACGCCGACATTATCGAGATCAATCGAATCGCCGATGGACATGAACCCGAGATCGGTCGCTTGGGCGATGGTGTCATTGGGTTCGAGGACATCGCCGTAGTTGCGGATGCCGTTGAGGACATCATCAAGCTGCGGGCCATCAAACGCAAAGGATACAAATGGCTCCATCAACTTGGATTGTTCGATCGGACAGACATGGAACATACCAAGCCCGTGCCCGTGTTCATGGGCGATGACATTACGCATGCCTCGTGAAAGTGATGAGGTGTTGTTATAGAAGGAGTCAAAGGCGTCGAAGTTCATGTCGCCGTTGTTCGGGAAGAAGTTGTATGCGAGGACTCCAGAGTTGCCATCGAGCCGGATGGCAAAGATGCGAACATCACCACGAACGCCGAGGATGCCACGAGATTGGACGCTGTTGGTATCCATGTTGGCGCCGTCATCGTTTGTCTCCCAAACATATGTCGTGCCGATGAGTTCGCTCCATCGATCAAAAACAGTATGGAATAGGGTTTGCCAAGTATCGGTGTCGCCATAGAGATCGTCGAGCCATTCAAACAGCTGTGAGTTTCCTGATCCGAGCCCTGCTTCAGGGACGAAAGAGCCATCGGGTGCAAAGGAGTAGGTCAAGACTGTTGGATCACCTTGTCCGAGCCCATTGCCATCGGTCGCGGTTCGGCTCCATCGGCTGCCTTCCTGAAACCGTAAGCCATCTTCGCCACCATGAGGGATGAACTGGTAATCGAAAATTTGATTGATGAGAAACGCAAACTTCCGATCCGCATCCGGAGCAAAGCACATCGCGGGGAGGCGTTGTCCATCTTCAAGCAAGGAAACGATATTGTTGATGATGCTGAGCTGCTGTTCATTGAATCCGTCGCGGACATCGTCACTCATGATCATCGCGAGGTATTCGGTGGGTGTCGTGCCAGCAGGGATGTGTGAGAGGTCACTTTGCGGAGATCGTGAAAACGCGGAGAGATCAAAGCCTTGTGAACCGATTCCGCCTGCTTGTGCGATCTTGGTCTGCTGATCGATTGGCAGAGTGCTGAACATACGGGTGGCGAGGTCTTGGGTGAAGAGCTCATCTGGGTGAGCGATCGCATCTGGGTATGGCTCATATGCTGTTGCGGTATCGCCGGCTATGGCGTGCCCGGCACATGCTGTGATAGCCAGGATGATTGGCAGTTGGATTTTTGAATACATTATCGGGTCCTCAGTTGATGGTGAATGATGTCATGCCAATGTGGTAGCTGGGATGATCGTCATTCTGGTTTGACATATTGACACAAAGCCCCTCGGACAACATGAACTATTACATACTACGCGTCATAACCAATACGGTTCGGCAAGAAAACAATCATTGGCGAGCAATGATTCTCCTAGGGTCATTCGGAGGATAAATGCAGGTGATCTTGGCTATGAGCTCGCCATAGTGGGTGTGTTGCCCGGCGATACCATTGTGACGACCACTCATCTGTCCAATCAATAACAACCCTCTGAAATCATGGAATACTGAATATACTATGATTAGCGATCAATAGCAAGATAAAAAAACAGACGGGCTTGGTACATCAATATCTGGTGATACCGATACCCCAAGCCCGTCTGGGACTGTGAATCAATGATGTTTACGGACAGCCTTCAGCGAATGCTGTGAGGAACGCAGCAACATCAAAGAAGTTGTATTTGCCATCTCCGGTGAAGTCAGCTGCGGGTTCCATCGCACCAAACGCTCCGAGGAACTCGGCCACATCAAAGAAGTTGACTTCGCCATCGCCGGTAAGGTCGGCAGGGCATTCAACTGGTGGGAGTGCTGTGACAAGCAAACTGGCGTTATAGCGCTGAATGTTGTTCGTTGAAGTGTCGGGTGAAACCTCGATATAGTACTCGCCCGGGGTTTCGGCATCGTAGATGAGTGTTTCGCCTGTGCCAGCCAAGTTTGCGTTGATACTTGCAACTGGTGTCACCAAGTCTGGAAGCAAGTAGAGATCAAGCTTGAGGTCATGCATGGTGTTGTAGTTGGTGTTATTACCAGTACTGCATGACGTAGTCTGCGGGCCCTGGCGGTATGTACCGGCATTTGGTGAGACGCCGAAGAGTATTTGTGACCGTTCTGTGGTTTCAATTCTGAACCAGTCAACATCACTGTTGTCATCAATGCTTGCTTCGTCGATATTGGCAAAGCCAAAGCTGCCGAATGAACCAAGGTCAGTTGCGATGCCTGCACTGTTGTTCGGCTCTTGTGGGTCGCCGTAGTGACGCTGCCCGTTGAGGATATCGTCAAGCTGTGGGCCGTTATAAAGTGTTGAAACAAACGGCTCCATCAGCTTGGTTTGAGTTGCTGGGCAGACATGTGCCATCCCGAGCCCGTGCCCGTGCTCGTGGGAAACAACATTGCGAAGGCGAATCGAGTTGTTGCTCTGTGAGTTGTAGAAGCTGTCAAACGCATCGAGGGCCATGTCGCCGTCGTTGGGGAAGAAGTTGTATGCAAGCACACCAAAGTTGCCATCGAGGGGGTAGTTGAATGCGAAGATACGAACATCGCCACGCACACCAACGATACCTGCAGCAGAGCTCATTCTTCGCCCGTCATCGTTTTCTTCCCAGGTGTAGGTGATGCCGGTGAGTTCGCCCCAGCGATCGAACACGGAGTGGAACAATGCTTGCCATGTTTCGGTGCTTGCGTAGCGTGCATCGAGCCATTGGAAGAGTTGCGAGTTGCCTGCTCCAAGCCCGGTGTTGGAGATCGGTGAGCCGTCGGGTGCGAACGAATAAGTCATATTCGTGGCATCGCCTTGGGTGAGTCCGTTGCCATCAATCGCGGTTCTGGTCCATCGGTTGGCCTGCTGGAAACGAGATCCATCATCGGATACAAACTGGTAGTCGAGCATTTCGTTGATCACCCAAGCGAACTTGGTGCTCGTGCCAGGCGCGAAACACATGTAAGGCATTTCCTTGCCTTCGTCCATCAGGTCAGCAACAGTGTTGAGGACCATGAGTTGATCGTCTGAAAGCTCAGCAAGCATTTCATCGCTCAAGAGCATGTTGAGGAACTCAGTCGCGGTGACACCATGAGGAACATTGGTGTTTCCACGCTGATCGAAGTTGCGGGTAAACCCGGAGATATCGAGTACATCGGAACCGATGCCACCCTTTTGGGCGATGACTTTCTGCTGGTCAGGATGGAGCGAGTTGATCATCGTGCGAGCGATATCTTGCATATCGAGCTCAGTTGGGCTCGCGATGCTTTCAGGATAGATGTGCTCGGAGCCCAATGCGGCTCCGGAGATCATCGTCAGTGTAGTACAGGCGGCGATAAGAGCGAGGTTGCGGTTCATTGCATTCCCTTTTTGTGCTGCTCTTCATTCTTTGATGAGCAGTTGTGATTGGCGTATTGAGACGCCGAGAGTGATTCAGATTTGTGCACCGGGATGCCTAATAAAGGCACCTCAGTGCGACACCAAGAGCTTTCTGACAACATAACCACTTCTGATTCAGAATACCGATACCGGTCATCCCAAATCAGAGCAAGCCCTGTTGCGTAAAATGTATTCAACCTGTAGCAGAGACCCACAGGTACCCGTGACCGCCCAAAGAACCCGAGCGTACGGCTATGACGCTATTCTCTACGCAAAGAATACGCCTGTGTTCCATTTGTACCCGATTGAGCCGAAATATCGAGTGAAAAAACGAAAAAACACCCAAGAAACGGGGATTCTTGAGTGATTGATTTGGTAATAGGACCAAGTGTTTTCGGTATTTGATCGCAATTGACGACGCACCTATACGAACGGTATAACACCGGCAAGCACGAAATCCAAGATGCCGATCGGCATCTGATTTGATTATTTCTTCTTGGCCTGGAAGTAGTTGCCTGCGAACTTCTTCTGGAACTTCTCTACACGCCCAGCAGCGTCCACAAACGCTGATTTGCCGGTGAAGAACGGATGCGAGCCGGACCAAACATCGACTTTGAGCTCAGGAACGGTCGCGCCGACGGTCATAACGACCTCGCCGTTGTAGTAGACCTTGCATGATGGGTAGTAGGTAGGGTGTGTATCGTTTTTCATCGTATAAATCCTTGAGTGCC
>JAESSR010000158.1 GCA_016764015.1 Phycisphaerales bacterium | reverse complement strand
AGTGGTGGGGGCAACCAAAAGCGCCGACGATGTGCGCACACTCCGCAGCATCATGCCCAACCAAATGTTCCTCGTCCCCGGCGTCGGCGCCCAAGGCGGCACCATCAACGATGTCGGCCCAATGACAAGATCCGGTGCCAAAGCCCCCGGGGATCTCGGCGTTATCGTCAACGCCTCTCGATCAGTCATCTATGCAGAACCAGTAGGGGACCAGTCCTGGCTCTCTGCCATCCAGTCCGTCGCGGGCACCTTTGCCAAAGACCTCAAATCCCTCTCCCCAAACTAATATCTTCTCTTCCCCTATTTTCCCCTTTTTACTCCTTCTTCCTCTTCTTCTCTGCACCTCTGCGTGATCTTTGCGTCCTCTGCGTTCCTCTTGCTTATCTTCTTCATCTGCATGCAAAAAAGGAAAGAGGCCGCCGGGTTCTGCACCCACCGAGCGGCCTCTCTCTGATTCGTCTCACACAATTCCTCGTGTGATATGTCAAGTTGTGGGTCAACTTCAGGTCCAGCGAGTGCTTTTGACTTCTGGAGCGTCCCCTTCGAGTCTACCTCGTTCGTAAGTTCGCCAGTTATCGAACCAGCAACTCACTGTGTCCAATGTCACCATTGCATCAATGGACACTCAACAAATACACCAGATTTGCAATGAATGCGAGGAGATTTGGAGAAAACACCAAAATCAGGGTGTTTTTCATGTGTGGGACATATAAAGGAGTGTGCTTTGGCTCGCAAGGAATAAATTTTGTTGTTTAATCTCCAAGATAGCTGGGTTTTAGTCAAATCTGGTGCAGTCTGTATACCGAGGGAATATCCATATTCCACACCTTGGCTGGTCTTGTACATTTTTTCAAGAGGAGAAGAATAAAATGAAATACACAGCTCTTTGCACGATTGCAGCGTTTGCAGCCGTTTCCCATGCTGGTTTCTTCAGCGAAGACGAAAGCAACAATATACTTGACGACGCAAATGATATTGGCGTTTTCAGTGATCCAGGTGGATCAATAGCGATTGACGGAGTCCTTTCAGACAACGATGTCGACTGGTTCACCTTCACACTCAATCAAACAGCATCATTGTCGTTTTTCTCAGCGTTCGGTTCAGATGGTGCCGATGGCATCATGCAGATCGTTGCTCTCGGCGGCGATGTGATCGCATTTGATGACGATTCTGGACTCGGGCTGATGCCTGCGATTCAAATCGACAACCTTGCTGCTGGTGTTTACTTTATCGGACTCTCCGGGTTCGGTGATGTAGATTCTGACTCAGTTGATTCTGATGAGCTCGCCAATGGCGAAGGTCATTCACAGAACTTCAGCTACAAGCTCAATGTTGGCTTCTCGATCATTCCTGCTCCAGGTGCAACTGCACTCTTGGGTATGGGTGGACTCGTGATGACACGCCGTCGTCGTGGATAATGTCTGCGATTGCAAGAGAATATTTTGCCCCATTATCTCTAGAACATACCGGTTTTACGCCCAAAAAGCGTGCCGGTGTCAATATAGGTAGTGTTCAGGGCTTCCGGGTCATGGACTGGGGCAAAATAATTCGTTTTTCTTGGCTTATTCATTAGGCGATAAGCGGTATTTCCTGTATGATCCTCTCAGAGGGTCAGGATTCCAGGTGCTCCGGGTGGGGTATTTGGGTTCTGACAGAGAAATATGTAAAGCCTTTTCATGGTGAAAAGGCAGAGGAGAGAAAAATGAAAATCACAATTGCACTCGCAGCAGTCTTGTTTGCTGGTTCGGCACATGCCGGTATCATCAGTGAATCAGAGTCAAACGACACAATGGGCACGGCCAATGATATTGGCACATACAACGAGCCTGGTGACGGAACTGCTATCTCAGGCACGCTTACTGAAGGTGATGTTGACTGGTTCAGCTTCACACTCAGTGACACCGCTTCACTTGCCTTCTTCTCCGCCTTCGGCGCGAGTGGTGATGGCATCATGCAGCTCGTCACAGCCGGTGGCGATGTCATCGCTTTCGACGACGACTCAGGTGTTGGACTGTTCCCAGCTGTTCAAGTGGCAGATCTTGCTGCTGGCACATACTTCATCGCATTCTCAGGATTCGGTGATGTCGGTTCAGACTCAGTTGATTCTGACGAACTCGCTGACGGGCTTGGTCACTCACAGGATTTTGCGTACAAGATCAGTGTTGGCTTCTCAATCATTCCTGCTCCAAGTGCCATGGCACTCTTGGGCATGGGTGGTTTGGTCGCAACACGCCGTCGTCGCTAATCGGTGAGACACCCTGTCGGTTCTTCCGGCTAGGCATATTTCTTCCCCAAATCATTCACCAGGCTTCGGCTTGGTGAATGCTATTTTTGTAATTATTCCATCGCCTTTGCACCGGTGCATTTTTGTGTATGTGTATTCATACGAAAAAATGCACCTTTAGGCATTTGAAGAGATTGAACTGAGAATGGGCTGAAAACGGATTACATCGGTTTCTGTTCGATCGTCATGTCATAGACATGAAGCAGCTTGTTCTTGTCGAACACCATCTCCTGGCGAGATTTACCCACAATATCGTACATTTGGGTGAGTTCGATCGCATCGACCGGGCAGGCTTCTTCGCACATGCCACAGAAAATACACCGGAGCATGTCGATCTCAAACTTCGCAGGATATTTTTCACGGTCATCCCAAGGCGACTCAGCCGCCTCGATATGAATGCAGTTCGCGGGGCAAATAGTGGGGCACATCATGCACGCAACACATTTGACACGCCCGGCTGCATCACGGTTGAGTCGATGCACGCCCCGGAAGTTCGAGAACTCCATCCCGCCTTGCTCAGGGGTATAGTGCTCTCGGCGTTGCTCAGGATATTGAATCGTTCGGCTGGTTCGCCCTTGACCAAACGAGGTAAAGAAGTGCCTCAGGGTCGTGCCAAACATCCCCTTCACGATCGCGGGGATATACATCGCTTCGGACGAGTTCATCGTCTTGGGCGTGATTGTGATGATGTCTTCTTCTTTAATAGCCATATCGGCGAGTATAGCGTCTTTCTGCCTATGAAGTATGTTCGAGGGGTGTACTTCGCATTGGATTTCGTGCATACTATTACACATGACTGATCGTCGTTCAGGGCCGCCGTTATTTGATCTCATGCGAGAGCGTGGGGAGAATCCCAATGCGCCCACACCAGTTCCCAAACCAACACCGTTGACAGGCTCAAAGCCGATTTCGCCAGGAGTCGGTTCAGATGCCGGGCCAGATGTTTCTGTCCAACAAACAGCATGGGACACTTCCGGCGGCGTTTCTCGCGCAGAGCGTTCGGCTGCTGCAGCGATGCTCGATGGAGAAGTACAGAACGATTCAGGAGTTCGGCTCTCATCTCCTATGTTTTACACACTGATTGTCATTGCGATCGCATTGATTGTGGGTGCATGGACATTTGGGTATCAGCGTGGCAATAAGGCAGGCAGAGATGAGATGAGTCAGCTCGTTGGCGATCAACCAGTTGTCCGCCCGGCGGGTCAACCTGTTGTGACAAACCCAGTTGAGACATCGCCTCAAACAGGGTCACAAGACGATCCGATCGCAAATCCTGCGACTTCCCCCTCAACGAATCTACCCGTCAGGGTCGGCGTGATGAGTCCGTCTGGGTTCCTCCAAGACGATCCGCGAGAGCGAGGGCTCAACTATCTGGTGCTCGCAACCCTGAGTACCGAACAAGCCGCTGACGCGATATCCTTCATGTATTCCAATGGTGTGACGATCATCGGGGTCCCTGTAGTGGATAATCGTTCGTCAAGCGCCAACAATCCCTCCCGCTATACGCTGTATTCACTTGGGGTTGCGATCCCAGGCAACCAGTGGAGTGCCATGAGCAGTGCGAGAACCCAGCATCAACAGCTGATCTCAAGCCTTGGTGCCCGCTGGCAGCGCGAACGGCGCGGGGCTTCAGACTTTTCCCAGTCAAAAACAAACTGGGAAAAATTCGAATAGAACAAGAACACAAGCTGATGATTATCAGCTATTTAGAGATCAACCCAAAGATCAATCGGAGCACACCATGAGTATCGACTCTTCACTCAAGACCGAAGGCAACCTGACCACTATCCGCAATGTGATGACACGCACAGAACGCATCGCAGCACTCAAAGAAGACGGCAAGTTCATTGACGGCAAGAACACCGCTCACGGACTCCCAAAGACCAAGGTCAAAGAGTAGTCAATACGCGAGCCTTCTCGCTCGTATGGGCGCTCGCATCTGCTTGATTTACCCATGTGAACTGATCACAGGTTTCGGTATTCCATCGGGACCTGTTATTTAATTGGATACCCTATAGGTGAAACCTAAAGGAAGATACATATGGCTGCTTCGCTGACAAATCTTGATGGCTTTGACCTTGACACACTCATCTCTGATCGCTCGAACGCCATTGATGCATCGGGCATCCGCCGAATCTTTGCGCTCGCTGCTTCGCTCGATGATCCCATCAACCTCTCGATCGGTCAGCCAGACTTTGTCGTCCCCGAAGCTATCCGTCAGGCAGCCATCGACGCCATCGACAACCATGTGAACGGGTACACCCTCACCCAGGGATTGCCGTCCCTGCTTGCAAAGGTGAACTCTTGGCTCAAGCACGATCTGGGTTGGGATGTCAAAACGGTCAACACCCCCGACCACGCCGGCCCGGTCTCGATGATTACCTCAGGCACATCGGGTGCATT
>JAESSR010000157.1 GCA_016764015.1 Phycisphaerales bacterium | reverse complement strand
CTCATCAATCTGGCTCGGTGTTGCCCGGCGATGCTTGAGGGTTTCACGCAGTGCCTCGATGGCAACCTCAAGCCCGATGTGCCGACGGTATCGGAAACAATCCACCACTGTTTTGGCTGGACCGAAGACCCGAACCCCCACGCCTTCAATCTCGACTTCTTCGATCCCCAGCGTCAGTGCAGGCCCAGACGCCAGAACGAAGTGCATCGCAGGCCGATCAATCCTTGGCTTGTGAGATCGGCGATCAATCATCATCCAGACTTTATGAGGCAGCTGCGTCCCGATCTCGTAATATGACAGCGCCGAGAGCAGACACACTGTTCCGCTGGGCACCCGTGCCGATGCAATCGCAAGATCATGATGCGCCGAGATATCTGCCGACGCAAGGGCATAGGTGCCTCGAGCGATCTTGATGAGTTTCCCTTGGTCCGTCAGCCGACGAAGAACCTCAGGATGAATCCCCTGCTCCATCGCATCACGGAGGCGAATCATGCCCTGGCGATGGGCCATATCGAGGGCGGTCTGGGCTGGGTCATGCGAAGCCATGTGTAAATATATCGACTTATTCTTGTACAAGCCGACACTTTTACACACATTCGCCATAAACCCTCAAATAATTTGAAGGTTTACGCCTGAAAGCCAGAAGCTGATGAGTTCCGACCGGCTCCACCCTCCACCCTTGATCGCGAACACGGGCCAACCTGCGGGCTCGTGGGCGAAGATTTCAAGCACATCCACTGCTGGAATCTTGCCAATGGCACGCTCTGTTGCCCCAAAAGCTTTCGCGCTGCGCCAGGCGCTGCGCGCTCTGTAGATTACGCCACTTTCCCCGGAGAAGAGTGAACTCGTCGACCATTCGATTCCCCCCGGCTCCATTGATTAAACCGCCGCTCTCATCGAGCGGCGGTTTTTCAATGACTCGACAAATATCTGTCAGTTGTACAGCATCATAAACGATAGATACGGACTTATGGGCACCCTGCACTGAACGCGACAGGGAAGGCGCTGACATCGAAGAAGTTGAACTGGCCATCGCCGGTGAAGTCGGCTGCTGGATCGCTTGATGCGAAGGCCGAGAGGAATGCGGAGACATCGAAGAAGTTGAGTTCGCCATCGTTGGTCAAATCTGCAGGGCAAGAGTTGATGCATGTGCCGTTCATCGAGCAGAAATATGTGAGCTGAGCCACAGGTGATGCCGCGAGCCCGTTGGGTGCTTGCGTGTCGGCAACGATCCACTGCATGAACTTGAAGCGCCCACGATCTGGGTTATTGCCTGTGATTTCAAACCGCCCTCGGTCTTCGCCGATAGGACGCAGCCCGATGTTTCTGAATCCGTTGCCGGTGAACTGCGGGCCAACATGGCACGCCGAGCAGCGTGAGTTGGTGAACGAGTTAAACCCTGCGCGTTGCTCAAGGGTCATGGCATTCTGGTCACCATCATTGACGGCATCCCAAGGCGTTTGATCTGGCACCAGTGTTCGTTCGTAGGTGGCGATGGCCATGCCGATTCGACCCGCGGTGATTTGGTCATCGCCAAAGGCTTGGGCGAAGAGTTCTGGATAATCTTGGCCGCCATCAACAGCCGCTGCCATGTCTGGAGTCAGGTTTGATGCCAAAGCGAGCGGGCGAGCAGATGTGAGCTTATCAATAATGAAATCCCAGTCGCGGCTTTCATGTGACATTTCAACACTCGATACCACTGGCCCGACGGCTTGGCTTTCGAGTGCACCGCCCGATGCGATCAAGACCTCGCCGGTTTGTGGGTCGACAAACTCACTCGTTGCCCGTCCATCCCAGAAGAGTTCATCCGCATACATGGTCATGACCACGGGCAGGCTTGTCCTGTGCGACTCCTGCTCCGATAGCTGCACAACGCATTACAGTGACCACGATTGCATATGGATGAAAACTCATTAAAAAAAGCCCAACCACTCGGGTTGGGCTTTGTAGTGTGAAAAAACACTTCACTGTGTTAATCAGGGCATCCTTCGGAGAATGCTTGAATAAACATCGAGATATCAAAGAAGTTCCAGAGGCCATCGTTTGTGAAATCAGCAGATGCCTCTTGAGCTGCGAATGCATTGATGAACGCCGCGACATCAAAGAAGTTGAGAATGCCATCACCTGTAAAATCTGCAGGACAGAAGGTGACACACACCCCGGTCATCGTGCAGAAGGTGGTGAACTGAGCCACGGGTGTGAGCGAAACACCGCTTGGCGCTGCTGGATCGGCGATGACCCACTGCATGTACCATGTTTGGCCGTCGTATGAAGGATCATTGGGGATTGCCCATTTCATAGTACCGAACCCGTTGCCTGCACCCTTTCCTTCGAGCATGATTGGGCCGAGCACCTCGTCTTGTGCAACGACGCCATCAACTGGTGGCGATGTCGAGAGCGAGACAAACGCTTGCGCGCCGCCGAGCGAATCATTCACACCGACCTTGAAGCCGTAGTTGCCCATGTTTGGTGGGCACGGTGCGACCATTGTGGGCACAAACCCGCCTGAGCCGGCAACACCTGAGCCAACGATTGCTGGGTTGGCTGTCGGCAACTCAGCGTAGAGTGTTGGACGATCGAACGGGAATGTTTCTGCAGCGACGCGTGGATCAGTCAAGCCGTTGGCTAGGAAATCAATCATTGCCACCTGCATCATCGGCGGGAAACTGATCGGGGAAATCATCAACGGGTCAAGGTTTTCAGTAAATGGAACCTCTCCATTGCGATGGGCATAGAAATCAAAGACTTGCTCAAGTGATAGTTGCTGCCCGTTGTGCATATAGCGATCACGCAATCCTGTATTACGGAGTGACGGCACCTTGAATCGGCCGCGGTCAGCGGGGTCGCCTGTCACATTGAAACGCCCAAGGTCTTCAAGCACCGGACGCACCCCGATGTTGTTGAAGCTATTGGTTGTAAACTGCGCACCGATATGACAAGCATTACACAACGATGCTCGGAACGCGTTGAGTCCTCCAGTTTGCCGCTGGGTCAGTGCGTTGCTATCTCCAGCGACGAAGAGATCATAAGGCGATTGATCAGGAAGCAGCGTGCGTTCATAAGTTGCAATAGCCATCGCAACGCGTCCGGCGGTGAGTTCTGAATCGCCGAAGACTTCTTCGAACATTTGAGGATAAGTCTTTGCTTGTGCAATCACCGCAGCCATGTCAGCGGGGAGATTCGATCCCAATGCCAGCGGGCGAGCGCTGGTGAGCTTGACAAGAATCTGCGACCAGTCTCTGCTTTGATGCGCCATCTCAGCGCCAGCGGTTGGTGGACCAACGGCTTGGCTTTCGAGCGCTCCGCCAGAAGCGATCAACAACTCGCCAGTCAATGGATCAGTAAACGCCGATGTCGCACGCCCATCCCAGAATGTTTCATGAGCATACATACCCATCACTGCTGGAGGTGCCTGCCGACCGGTCACCTGGACATCGAGATCAAAGATTGGCGACTTGAAGTAGTTGTCTTCTGCGGTTTGAAAAATCACACCCGGCGAACCGATGACATCATCAGCAGTGGCAAAAATCCCGTCCGGCCCTGGGTTAATACCCCGGCGTTCATCGGTGCCGCCAACCGCTGGCTGATGGCATGACCCACAAGACATGGTGTTATCGCTTGAGAGCTGTTCATCCCAGAAGAGAATCTTGCCCAGATCAGCCTTGGCCTGCGTGAACTGATTCTCAGGCGGGAAAGGGACAGGATCGAGCGGCTGTGCGAGTGCGTGTGTGCTGGAAAGAGCAAGCAAAGCCAATGGGATGGCGATTGCGCAACGATAGATACTCCGCGATCTGTTTTGTTGGTTCCTGTGCATGGAATCCTCATCTTTTCTTTTGTCTCACAATGCGGCTATAACCCAAACGCTCCTTGCATAGCGTGATTGGAACCATGTTGAGAATAGACCAATGATGCACTCGAAAGCACACGCGTGCAACGAGAGTCGAGCGTTGCACGCATCCGGTTAAAATTTCCACTCTTCTGACATTCAAGCGTCGTGATTGACCACGCTCGTGCCCGACTCTCAACGATGGTCAAACATAGCCCATCACCATAACGGTACCACGAAACGATTGTGGACTCAAGAACTAAAGACGGTTTTGTCCCGTTTTATGCGATCATCTCATTATCGGGCAAAAAACTGCTATGCGCGTTGTCTAACTCTTGTAGAATTATGGACACCCGGCAGCAAACGCACCGAGGAACGCGGAGACATCAAAGAAGTTCCAGACCCCATCACCAGTAAAATCTGCGATGGGATCATTCGCTGCAAATGCACCCAAGAATGCCGAGACATCAAAGAAATTGAGAACACCATCGCCGGTCAGGTCCCCAGGACAAGGCGGCGCGGTGTTGACCCCCGCCCAGAATCCGCCGGTGAGTGAGAATGAGCCGCCGCTCATTTCGCCACCAGCATCGGGCTGCCCGATGGTGCCCGCGAGCTCAAAGTCGCCGCCGGTGGTTGATGTCGTGCCACCCGCGTCGATGGTGTACCAAGTGATTTCAAACGCACCACCGCTTGGACCAGCAGTGGCCATCGTTGCCGATGTTGCAGCCAATGCGGCGGCTGCCAAAGCAATCTGAGTAAAACGCTGAGTAAAACGACCAGTAGGCATGGATAAGTTCATAGATATCTTCCCCTTCATATTGCTTGGAGTTTACCACAGCAACCATAAAATCAAGTCCTCAAAAGTTCCCAATCAGTCAAAATAGCTGACAATTGGGACATATTGAGCGATTCCGCAGGATTATGGGCACCCTTCTGCAAACGCCCCGAGGAATACGGCAACATCGAAGAAGTTCCAGTTCCCATCATTTGTGAAATCGGCAGCCGGATCCTGAGCATTGAGCAGTTCGATAAACGCTGAGATATCGAAGAAGTTCAAGTTGCCGTCGGCGTTGATATCAGCAAGCGAGCAAGGCTCATTGGTCTCATGCGAGAGCAGGATTTCTTCGAGATTCATCTCAGGGAAACCAGGACCCGTGATTGTTGAGATCAGCCCAGCACCCCCACCGCGTTCGAAGAACTCGATCCGGATACGGTGCCATCCTACGCTCAGCGGGATTGATCCCCCGCGTTTGACCATGCCGTGAAGCCCGTCGTTATCGACAACGAGTTCATCACCGATAAACAGCTTTGACCCATCATCGGATTCTGTGGTAAATGTGAATATGCCATCGTTGATTGCCAGGACATACCCGGAAAGCACCGCGCCAACATTGTCCGCTCTGTCTGAGCTCATGAAGACGCCGCCGGTTGATGGATAGTTCACATCGCTCGACACATCCTCGTTGTATGACTCGAGTGTATCAAAATCTGGCAGCACGCTTGTGTTGTTTGGCAACTCATAGTACCGAACCCGCAACCCGCTGAGCGGATCAAGCCGATCATCCGCTGGACGCAGTGCACGAACATTGATCGAGACCCTCGCGACTTGAGGCGAGCCCGCACCAACGATGGCGTATTGGAATGTGTCAACTCCTTCGAATTCGGAAATCGGCGAATACATAAAGAGATCACGCCCGCCAGGACCTTGCCCTGCGAGCAGCTCGATTGTGCCGCCACCGGTTGAAACTGAATCGAATGAATCAAGCACAAATGAATCACATGATTGCGATTCATCATTGCCCAGTGCGTCGATCTGGATCGGTTCGTCTTGGAGTGTTTCCGCTGAATCAGGGACAGCGCTCACGCCCTCCCCAATGAGATCGCAGTTGATCGAGTCCATGTATGCGATGATTGTGTCCTGTACGCGAGGATGGAACCCGAGCACGATATTGGTGAGCCCGCCCGAGCAGGAATGACAGTACGACATGATGGTGCCGCCAAATGCTTCCGAGCAATCTCCTGTCCCACACCCATCTATCTGAGGCGAATAATTATGCGTATGCGAAGTACCAAAGTTGTGCCCGAGCTCATGGCTCGCGACCACTACATCCCAGTTTCCGCCATTGTGATCGACAAGCGGATACGGGAATGAACCATTTAAATACGCTGAAACACCATACCCAAAGTCAGTGTTGCACAATACCGAAAGATACGCCACACCCCCGTAGGAAGTATCTTGGCGACCGGTAAAATAATGCGTGAGGGTGCGATCGACATGGCTCATATTGGCATTCCACTCTCCCAATACCTGATCGAGCGGGTCCCCAGCTGATGAATACGGATCCGAGTTGTCGCCCCAGACCCGCAAGAATGGAATCGACAATCGAACATTCATGTCTCGTTCATAGATTTCTGAGATAGCACCGACGAGCGAAACGAGGTACGCCGCCGATGCGTTTGTATTCCCTGAGAACAACCGGTCGGTGAACTCCCAGTCGGTCTCGACCGCGATCCCCGCGATGCGGCAGGTCGTGCCG
>JAESSR010000156.1 GCA_016764015.1 Phycisphaerales bacterium | reverse complement strand
TTATTGAAACTTGCCATCTGTGTCTCCATTCCACCCGCCGATATGACGGGCCGATCTAGTGTAGCAGAATGCCAAACAGATTCCGCATGCAAGCACACGGAATCTGCTGGTTTTTCAGTGGCTTTGAACCCAATGCGGATTCAGAGCCGTATTCAACGCTGATTACTCAGCGGCTTTTTCTTCAGTCTTGTCCCCAGCATCATCCGCAGCAGCTTCTGGTGCCGGTGCTTCTTGGGGCTTGGATGCTTCTGCCTTTGGTGCTTCCTTGGCAGGTGCCATTTCAGATGCGACCGGTGCACCCAGGTGAACCTTCTTGGAGCCTTCGCTTTCCTTGGCTTCGCCGGCTTGTGCCTTGAGCTTGGCTTCGGTTGCGAGTCCGTCCATATCGTTGAACCCTGCGATTTCTTCTTCGGTGAGGTGATCAGCCGAGGTGACGAGCACGCGGAGGAGCTTGTCTGAAATCACGACATCGCGCTCGAGGTGAGGCACCATGTCGGTCGGGCACTTGAAGTACGCGAGGATGTAGACGCCTCGTTTTTGCTTGTCGATTTCGTACGCGAGACGACGCTCGTCCCACTTCTTCATCGAGATGACGGTTGCATCTGCACGCTCGAAGAGCGAGTTGATGTGATCGATGAGATCGCCGAACGATGCGGCGGCGGTCTGGCTGGCGAGGAACATGGCCTCGTATACGCCGGTGCGTACTTCTGTTTCAGTTGACATTGTTATTCTCCATTTTCGTATCCGGCTCTGATTGAGCCGAAGTGTTTTCAGTGTTTGATTTCGTATCTGAGTTTGTATTTGGTTTGGAATCTGATTGCTTTGGCGACTCTTTTTTAGACACTGGCTTGGGTTCTGGCTTTGGCTTGACGAGCTTGGTATTAAAAGCGTTCATTGCTTTGGTCACCCCCTCGTCGAGCAAGCACTCGGTTGCATCGGCTGCAGCTCTGAGGCTGCGATCGACATCACCATGCTCTTCCTTCATGAACCTGCTCAAGACCCAGTCCGACTGATTCATGAACTTTGGTACATTGCCGACACCGATGCGGATGCGTGGGTAGTCTGCACCACCCAAGAGCCGATCGATGTCCGAAAGACCGTTGTGCCCGCCTGCGGATCCGTTCTTGCGAACACGGATGAATCCGACCGGCAGTGCGATATCATCAACAAGCACCAAGAGGTCCTCGTTTGGATCGAGCTTGTAGAAGCGGATCGCTTCACCCACTGATTGACCCGACAAGTTCATAAACTTGGTCGGTTTCATCAGCAGCACCTTCTCGGTCCCGATGATCGCATCGAGTGTCACCGCGTTGAATCGGCTCTTGGGAATCTGCCCGCTTCTTGCGTGCCTTTGGGCAAGCAGATCGACAGCCATAAACCCGGCGTTGTGCCGAGTCTGCTCGTATTGAGCCCCAGGATTGCCGAGTCCAACAATCAGCTTCATTATTCAGCTTCTTCCTTCTTCTCTGTGATGACTTCTGGTGTTGCGCCTGCAGCGTCAACCTCAGCAGCTTCGCCTTCTTCTTCCTGGACAGCCTTCATCACGATCTGTGCGATGATCGCATTTGGATCGGTGATGAGCTTCATGGTGACCTTTGGAAGTGTGACATCACTTGCGTGAATCACATCGCCGACTTCCATGTCTGAGACATCAACGATAATGTCATCTGGAAAGTTGGTGACGGTACAGTTGAGTTGGAGCTCAGTGATTGGGTGCATCATGATCGCACCGGTGGTCTTGAGTCCTTCGGCTTCGCCGACGAACTTGAGACTCGCACGGGTGTCAACGCGTTCGTTCATGTCCACGCGAGCAAAGTCAACATGGATGATGTTGGTGCCCAGGTAGTCGTATCCGATGTCCTTGAGGAGCACATACTGCTTGTCGCCGTTGAGTTCCATGTGGAAGACTTTTTCGCCCTTCGAGATGAACCCGATCGCGGTGTGCGCATCGAGGGTGATCGAGACTGGTTCTTCTTTGTGCCCGTAAAGTACGCCCGGCAATCCGCCGGCCTTGCGTACCCGTTGGGAGTATCGGCTCCCGGTTCGTTCACGCACTTGTGCGCTTAGCGCTGTTGTTGTGTCACTCATTTTATTTCTCCTTTTTCTAAATGACTCTTTGTGTTTCGTTTACAGTTTTCTATTGATTCCGAACTATCGCTTCGCACCTGCGGTGCGAACGAAGAGTTCGCTGATTGATTCGTTATTATGAATTCGTTTGATCGCCTGTCCGAGCATTTCGCCAACCGAGAGCACGACAAGTTTGTCCTTGATGAGATCACACCGTGGACCAGCGGGGATCGTGTCGGTGACGACAATCTTTGAGATTGGAGCAACAGCGAGCCGTTCCATTGCTGGCCCAGCGAGCACCGCATGGGTGGCAGCACAGATCACATCGTTGGCGCCCTCATCCATGACGAGTTTGGCCGCTTCGATGACGGTGCCACCCGTTGAGATCATGTCATCGAACATCAGGACGGTTTTATTTTTCACATCGCCGATCAAGTGCCCAACCTTGATTGTGTCGCCGGTGAGTCTGCGTTTGTTGATGATCGCCAGATCAGCATTGAGCAGGTTGGCCATCGCTTCGGCGACCTTCACATTGCCAACATCGGGTGACACAAGGCACAGATCACCGAGCTCTTCACGCATCGACAGGAAGTAATCGAAGAATACAGGTGTCGCTGAGAGATGGTCAACGGGGATATCAAAGAAACCCTGAATCTGGGCGGCGTGTAAATCCATCGCGATCACACGATCGGCATTTGAAGCCGTGATCAGGTTCGCAACGAGCTTGGCAGTAATGGGCACGCGCCCTTCGTCTTTGCGATCCTGTCGGCCATAGCCATAGTAAGGCATGACCATCGTCACCGTGTTTGCACTCGCTCGGCGGAGACAATCACAGAACACGAGGAGTTCCATCAGATTATCGTTCACCGGATCACAGGTTGAAATGACCACAAAGCAATCTCGCCCGCGGACATCGTCATCGAGTTTCACAAACACTTCGCCATCAGGAAAGAGGTTGGTGCGTGCGCGCCCCAGTTCGATGCCCATCTCGGCACAAATGCGATGCGCCAAGTCTTTGGAGTTGCGCCCTGCGAATATTTTCATCTCGGCCATTACACGGTCCCTTCGGTGGAGGAAGATGTTTCAGATGATTTTCTGCTTCGGTAAATCGCATCGACCTGAGCAAGGTGCTCAAGTGTATTGATGCTCAAGATATCTTCGGCAGGTACCGCGGAGATGACCTCAACGCGTTTGCCATCGTTGAGGAGATGTTCGAAGACATCGGTGATGTAGTATTCACCGGTGAGTTCGTTTCGGTTGAGTCCCTTGAGGGCCTCGAACATGGCATGCGCGTTCATGCAGTAGTAGCTTGGGTTGACTTCGTTGATTTTGAGTTCGTCTTCGCTCGCGTTCTTCTGCTCGACGATGCGTTCAAACCCGCCATCAGCATCGCGAACGATTCGCCCGTACCCATCAGGATCATCGATCACACTCGTTGCGAGTGTTCCATCGGCCCCGGTGGACTGGTGCTTATCGAGCAGGGTTGCCAGTGTCGATGTACGGATCAGTGGGCCGTCGCCACAGAGCACAAAGACATCGGTATCGCTACGCATTGCAAGCGGATACGCATCGACCGCACTGACCACGGCGTGACCAGTCCCAAGCTGTTCATGCTGCACGGCATACTCGACCTTATCGCCATAGCTGACCAACGCTTCGCGGACGAGTTCTTGTTTGTATCCCACAACCACGACCACCCGCGAGCAACCTGCATCAAAGCACGCATCAACGACAGCGCAGACCATCGGACGCCCGCCGACAGGATGACAGACCTTGGGCAGATCGGATTCCATCCGAGTCCCTTTGCCTGCTGCGAGAATAATGGCTTCGAGTGACTTGGTTTGATTTGGGGGTGTGCTTGCCATCGATTGGATTGGCAAGAAGGGCATGCGTTGCGTTGTAGAGAAGGACGAGAAGAAAAAATTACCCCACCGAGATTTGAACTTGGACCGACTGGATCAAAACCAGCTGTGCTACCATTACACCATGGGGCAGTGTATTTTTTGTTTTCTATCGTCGAATTTCTTCTGTCATTTCTACATCGTCATTTTGGATGCCGATTCTTGCTTTTACTCCGAGTCAGGATCAAATCAGGTGATTTGATCGGGTGTTCAATCCGTCAATCACGGCTTGAACACATGACTTTCGATCTCTATCGAGAACGAGCATCAGAGTATGCAATGCCGCAGCATGTCGCCGTAAACCACTCATGGCGTTCGACTTAGAGCGGGATCATCTTGGCTGCGCGGCTCGATTAAGTTTGCGTTGCATAAAAGCACACGCAAACGACACCCAAACCACTCAAGAGTACCCATCGATGTGCCTCAGCTGAAATCAGCGTCCGTCACATCGGGCTCCGAATAGGAAGAGAAGTGTAGACCTCATCTCAAGCGGGTCAACACACAACCCCGGCTCAGTTTTGGGAATTCCGATAGTGGTTCACTGTGAATCCGAGTTGTGACCAGCTCAGTTTTCTCAAAACTTACTCACATGATGTAGAATAGGGTATGAACACCGATCCAAACCAAATCGCAGCCCGAATCGTAGACGAATCCACAGGCAAAAAAACCGCTCCCTGCTGATCTGGAAGCGGCATTGATTGAATATGGGGGTCAAAGTCGATCAAGTGCGTGGATGAGCTGGATTGGACGCCCCTTAGGGCGGCGTTTGAGGCGGGCGTAGAGACGGGTCAACTGTCGTCTTGATTCTGAGACAGCGGGGCTTCTGGTTGCTTTGGCACCGTTTTGTCAAGTAGTTTCTTGAACTCGTCCCACCCAAGACTACGCAGCCTAGCAATATCTAAGACAGTAATCACTTTTGCCAGATGCTCTCGGAGTTTTGGATGTCCCATATCTGGAATGAGAAACTGATGGTGCTTGTGTTTTCTCTCGCCAGTGTGTGTCGCCGCTGGAATATCAGCTTTTTAATGTATTGATACCGTGTGGGAGCTGCTGAGCCATCAGTGCAATGCTTATTCGGAATCCGAAGCTTCCTCAGCTTCGATCACTGCTTCGCTGATGAGTTGGTAGCAGGTTGCCATCAAACCGATCAACGGGAACTTGCCATCCACGAATGGGCTTGGGCCGAGCCGACGCAAGAGCACGCAGTTGACCGTTGGTGGTGCGATCGGTGTGTCGAGCTCATCGAGCTGATCGCCGACCTCCCAGAATGAGTGGATCGAATCTTCCAAAGGCGGCGAAGACACATCCGAAACCCCGGTGACATGCTGATGCAACACCGGTGATGGGCCTGGCCCTTGCACCCCGACTGCTCGTTTTTGACGCAAGCCATCGATGAGTTCTTGCCCGGGCATCGCGCGGAGCCCGAAGATAGCCATCGGGTCATCGCCGAGCTTTTCTGCGAGCAATGATGTCAGACACACCGTGTGCTTGCACCAAGGCTGCTCCTCGCTCCAATCCGGGCATGAACACACCGGGTTGATGTCTGTCGGTTCAGCAGGGAAGAGCTTGAGCCC
>JAESSR010000155.1 GCA_016764015.1 Phycisphaerales bacterium | reverse complement strand
GTGTTGAATTTTTCAATTTTTTCTCCATTTCTAAGTCGTGTTTTCCATAAAAATCGCCCATTCCATGGCGATTTGGAGCTCAAGCCCCTTGTCTTATCTCATCCTACCTGAAATTATGGGATGACGCAAGGGGTTTGCAAAAATTACTCCAAAGTTGATCGTGCGATCGTTTTATGGTACCCTATTCCCATATGCATCATCAAACTGAAAACTCGAATCCCGCCAAAGCAAGCACCGGCCAAACACCCCCTACTATCATTCAAATGAAAACCCCAAGATTCACTATTGATGCGAGAGAAGTCTCCCGCACCCTCCAGGGAGCCTTTGCCGAGGTTTTGCACTCTGTCGGCGCGGACCCTTCCACGCCTCAATCCATTGTCCGACATCTGGGGCTTAACAAGAATCTCGCTTGGAAAATTTCTCGAATTGTCCAAGCAGAAGAAGCTGCTTCTGTACTCGAACTGATGCCCGGCTCGTCCGGAATACGGATTTTTCTCAATGCAATGGACAAAGCAGGCATCGAAAAGCAATATATAAACAAGGCACGGGAAGCTGTCAAATCCTACGAAGAGTTGATCCGTATCCACTCAGGAAACCGCGCAACACTCGAAATGATGAGCAGCGATCTCGATCAAGCAGGCCAACAACAACGAGATGAATACCACCGTAAGCTCCTTTTTCAAGGCTCAAGCTATGTATGGGGCGCCCAAGCACGAGTGATCTCGAAAATTGGGGTGGTCTACCCGGGGAGCAAGCCCGGGCTGCTCAATGTGGCGACTATCGGCGGCTTTGTCGATTTCCGCAGGCTCCGCCCAAATATCACATGGACCTTGACCAAGCGGGATTCATTCAATGATGACGGCTCAGAGATCGTCAATAGCCGATGGATACCGCTCGACCCCAACCACCCATCAAATGATTCCCCGCCCCTCCTAACCGAGTTCTGTTCAGAGTCTCTTCCTCAGCTTCGCAAAATAACAACCGCAAACGAAATCAGATTCGACCTGCCAGAAGGGGAAATTGGCAACACCGGTGCGATCACTTGTTTCCTCGGCATGATCAAAACCGATCTCCCGATGTACAAAGCACCAGACAACGCTCATGGCTCGTACACTGTTCGTTGCGAGGTCCCCGCCGAACTACTCAATATGGATATGTTCTTCCATCATTCTCTTGGGCTTACTGAGCCGCCCGAGGTGAAACTCAGAAGCAATGTCGACATGTACAGCGGCTCGAACGGCAACTCCGAACTCCCATTTTATGATCGTATCCAAGACCTGGGCATCAGCTCAATCCCACGCCCTGCTCCCGAGATCCCGCGCTCGCGTGAGATGATCGAGTACATCTTTTCGTTGCTGGCGATGCCTTTGATTGAGTTTCACGGGTATCGAATCCGAATGGCCCATCCTGCCTATCCAACATCGCTCGAAATGCGATACCCATTGCATGATCGATAAACCCGAGCAATCACAACAGAATCAAAAATGAACAACCCCCAGCACCATACGGCACTGGGGGCTTCTTGAAAGCGGGTGAACAGATTTGAACTGTCGACATTCACGTTGGCAACGTGACGCTCTACCACTGAGCTACACCCGCATCTGGTTGTCTCGCAGAATCACATCAAAGACATGTCCCTGCGGGGGTAAAGATATTCCCCATATCGGCATTCGTCAAACGACTTTGGCAATGAACCTGCAATGTGTTGAGATTGTTGCCCGCAAAGCCCGAAAAACTGGTTCTGATCGGACGAAGATTGCCCATCAGGCTGATTCAATCCGCCAAACTCAATGACGCCCCTCGTTCTCGTGCGAGATTGATCGCATCGACCACCTGAGATGAGGTGTACGCATTGGAGAGCCAGATCGGGTCTTCGAGACCCGGTGCATAGACCACCAAGAACGGGATGCCGGTCTGCCCGAGGGTTTCATTGAGATGCTTCCACCCAGGCGCACTCATGCTGGTGAGATCGGCAACCATCGGGATCACATCGCTCGAAAGCAACTCGCTCTTGACAGGATTCCGGGCGAGGACACTCGCTTCGAGTGCTTTACAGTTCAGGCACCATTCCGCGGTGAAATCAAGCACCACCACCTTGCCATCATCGAGTGAAGCCGCGAGGAACTCAGGAGAGAACGGCTGCCAGAAGTAATGATACTGGTGCATCGTCTGGTTGTACGCCATGAACGAGCCGGTCGATGCAAAGATGAGTCCCATCACGGTGTAGGTCAATCGCGGACCGATACGCTTGGTGATCTTGAATGTATTGAAGATCAACCAGAGCCCTGTCCCGAGCCCAACGAGCCCGATAGCCCACCAGTGGACTGTTTTCCCCCACCATGGGAAGACCCACTCTTGGCCCGAACCAAATGAGATCACCGAAGTGCCGAGGAAATATGCACCCGCAGCGAGCATCAACAGCCCCATGACCTGCTTGACGAGTTCACTCGCTGGGCCGGTGCGTGGAAGTTTATCGATGAGCTTGGGGAACATCGCCAAGACGACATAAGGCATCGCCATGCCAACACCAATAAATGCGAATACGGTCAACACCAAGAACGCGGGCATCGTTGCAGCACCGGCGAGCAATGCACCGGCAACAAACCCGAAGCAGGGCAACCCGAGCACCGCGGTCATGATGCCAAAGACGAACGACCCTGAGGCTGAGTCCGCCTTGGGATTGACCATATACACCTTCTGAGGCAGCTTGATCTGAAACAAGCCCATAATCCCAAAACTCATCACCACGATGACCACGCCGATGATTCCGGTGATCCACCAGATGCCGAAGATGATTGAGGGATCGGTGAACTTGGACACAAACGCAACCGGAATCCCGATCCCGACCCAGAAGGTCACCACCCCAATCGCCATCCACATCGAGAGCATAAATGCTCGAGATTTGCTCTCGCCGGCGTGCGACGAAATCGTCATGACCTTGATAGGGATCACAGGAAGCACACAAGGAGTCAGATTGAGGATGAACCCGCCAATGGCTGCACTCAATGCGAGCACAAGCATGCCCGCGAATGAATCTGACTCTGGAATCACAAACATCCCGAGGAATCGGCGTTCGATCTTGACCGGCTCGTTCGACACTGTTGTCGCTGGCCGGCTGACATCGAAGCCTGCGAATGTTTCTGACTACTCAGCTGCTGAATCAACAGATGCGACAGATTCGACAATGCTAATCGTGGTGATAAGTTTGACATTGGTTGGAGGCAGGCAGGTGGTTTCATCACACGCCTGATAGCTCAAGTTAAGCTCGATCTCACGATCGCCGAGTTCGGCGTCAGAATCGATCGAAACAGGGACATACACAATCGCCTTGCCGGTATACACCTGATAACTGATCGGGGTGCCTGTGAAGAAGAAATCGACATCAACCGCGACTGGGGTCGGCCAGTGCACCCCGCCAAAGCTCAAGCCTTGGATATCAGGCAAACTGAGCGTGGTTGGGACGGGATAAAAATCACCCATTTCTTTTGGCACGATTGGATCATTGAGGTTGGAGTGGTAGTGCTCTGCGTGGTCGAGAATCACCGCGAGCACCAGATCAGACCCTGGAGCTACTTGAGTGACCGATGATTCGATCGTCACCACTACAGGCGGCTGCTGGGAATTGGGAGGGGACGAAACCATCCCGCTACCAAAGCTGGGTTGAGCATGCGAAACAGGAGTGAACATTCCGATCGACAGGACGATTCCCAGGCTAATTGCTGCAGATGAACGAACGAAAGATTGAAGAAGATGTGTACATCGCATGAAGCGTAATTCCAATACCAACAGGTGAACTCGACAAACTGCCGACAGATATCCCATTATAGAGACCAAATACTCATAACCCTGCCCTGTATCAGTTCCGCATCGACACGATTCATGAACTGGGAACATTGTTGAGATGATTCTCCCACATCCAACTGTTCAACCACTCGTTTTGTTCCATAAAAGATGAATCTGGGTGGCAGGAAGATCAAGATTTTCTATTGGCACAACCGATAGTAATGGGTGTATCGCCGACGGATTCGGGGATTTCGGTCTGTCTTTACCTACCGCCTCGACTTGTCGCAAGTTCATCGATAACCACACCTGGAATCTACGCCCGCCATGAGCATGTTGGACCAAAATGAGATTGATGCCCTGCTTAATGCGGTCGAGACCGACGATGAGTCGCCGGAGGGCGATGATGTCCAGAAGATTTTCTCTCGTACACGAAAAGACCTCGATACGGTCGAAATTCGAGAATACGACTTTAAACGCCCTGAGCGGGTTTCTAAAGACCAGATGCTCGCCCTTGAAACACTCCACGAGGCATTTGCACGAAACTTCGGCGCATCACTCTCCGGTTTCCTCCGCACAATTGTCGAAGTCCGGGTCGCAGCATGCGAGCAGATGACCTATGGCGAGTTCGTCTCCGGATTGCCCAACCCTACGAGTTATAACCTGATTCAGCCTGACAATCTCGAGGGGCAGATGTGCCTTGAGGTTTCGCCTTTGATCATCTATCCGATCATCGATCGTTTGCTCGGGGGCACGAATCAAGACCTGTTTATCCCTCAACGCCCAATGACCCCGATCGAGCAACGGCTCATCTCCAGCGTGCTCCGTCGCGGGCTCGATGCACTTTCCGAAGCCTGGGAGAGTGTTCGCAAGCTCGAGTTCGAGATTGTTGCCCATGAGTCGAATCCCCAACTCGTCCAGATCGTACCTCCCAATGAAGTGGTGATGGTGATCGGGCTTGAGGTTCGGATGGCTTCTCGTGCGGGGACGATGAACTTGTGTATACCTTATAATGTCATTGAGCCGGTGATGGATGAGCTGAGTTCGCAGAGCTGGTTTGCGGTCAGCCGGAGTGATTCGAATAACTCCGCCGAAGACCACATCACGAAGAATCTTGACCAGGCGGGTGTTGAAGTGACTGCGGTGCTTGCTGAAACCACCATCACCCTTGCCGATTTGAGTGATATGAAGGTGGGCGATCTGCTCGTCACAACAAAGGATGCCAAGTCTCCATCATTGATTCTTGTTGGACAAGAACCCAAGTTTACTGCCCAAATCGGACAGCATCGAGATCATCGTGCGGTACGAATTGGCAAGACTGTTGCCCGAGGCGATCGGGTCTGACGCTTGACGATGGCTTGTTTACGCGTTAATTGAATCGAATCATCAGCGATGAACGGTGTTTTTGAGTTGATTCTCAATGACGGTGTTCTATACTTGATTGGAATCTCCGGGCATGGTGCTCTGAGATAAGGAGTATGTCATGCTTATGGTCTTGCGCCATCATGGGTAATCGGTCTTCGATCATGTTCGAAATCGGGCTTGCCAAGAAGGGACGGACGATGCGATAACCGCGGAGTCCATCCTGATCTGGGCGGCTGGTGGGGTATCCCCCTCTTTCCCTGTAGCGTACGACCGCGGCTTTTCTTGCTTCGCGGTCATTTGTGTTTTTGAATACATTCTCAATCGGGTCACTTTCGAAAATCACAAGCATTTACTCAAGCGTTTATACAACCCAACATCTCAACAACTCAACATCTCAATCGCCCGCATATATGCGTGCACAAGAAACACCGGAGCCAGCCATGAATACTGCAGAAATGATGCGAATCCTCGATTCGATTGCACGCGATCGCAATGTCGATAAGAGTCTTTTGATCTCCGATCTAGAGACCGCGATGGTTTCCGCATGCCGAAAGTTCTTTGGGACGCTCGATGCCGATGAGTTCCAGTGCACGGTTGATCCGATCACCGGCGATATCCAGCTCTTCCGCTACAACGAACCGATGGACATGGACCCGGGTGATTTCGGGCGAATCGCAGCCCAGACCTTCAAACAGGTCATGATCCAACGATTCCGCGATGACGAACGCCAATCGCTGATGGAAGAATATTCAACCCGTGTTGGCACCCTGATTACCGGCATTGCTCAGCGGTATGACCGCGGAGCATTGGTCGTTCAAGTCGATCGTGCTGAAACAATCATGCTCCGATCCGAGCAGATTCCCGGCGAGCAGTTCATGCCCGGCGATCGTGTCCGCGCCATGATCCTCGATGTCAAAGACATGGGCGCACAAGTCAAAATCTATCTCTCTCGTGGACATCCTGACTTCATCCGCAGGCTCTTTGAAGTCGAAGTCCCTGAGGTGATGGAACGCACCATCGAGATTAAAGCGATGTCACGCGAACCTGGCTACCGCACCAAAATGGCGGTTTCTTCGATCGACTCGAAGGTTGATGCCGTCGGCGCATGTGTTGGGATCCGTGGGTCACGAATCAAGACAATCGTCGAAGAACTCAATGGCGAGAAGATCGATATCGTTCGATGGAACGAGTCCTCACAGATTCTCATCGCCAATGCGCTCAAGCCTGCAGAAGTCAACGAAATCTCCTTGTGCTTCGAGCTCGGGCGTGCGACTGTGGTTGTCCGCGATGACCAGCTTTCATTGGCAATCGGCAAGCGTGGACAGAATGTCCGCTTGGCTGCTCGATTAACCGGTTGGGATGTAGATATCTTGACCCCTGAAGAGTTCACCAAGGGCTTGACGATTTTGTCGGAAACACTCCAGCAGGTTGAAGGCGTCACCAACGATATGGTCGATCGCTTGGCTGCGCTGGGCATGATCTCAGTATTCGATATTGAGGAGGTTGGCGAAGAAATGCTTTTAACTGAGCTCGAGCTCAGCGAAGAGTTGGCAGCACACGCTATCGAGCTTTGTGCAACCAAGGCCAAAGAAGTGGCAGCTCAGCAAGAGATTGACAAAGCCGAAGCGGCTGCCCGCAAGGTTGAAGAAGAACAAGCCGCATCGGCGATTCTCTCGGGCGATGCGTCTGGCGATGCCTCACCAGAGGTTGCCGCGGCGGCGATCCTTGGTGCAGTTGCTCGTGTTGAGACCACGACTGAATCCGATTCAGGTTCTCAAGAACCAGACGCGGTTTCAGAAAATCGGGCAGCGGATATTCTCGGCGGCGACTAACCGCACGAGTTAGAGATCGGTTCATGTGTGTACATGGCCGGTGAGCATTGATTGATACAGATTGATTGATACAGAACCAGACACGACAGATACGAATCGCAACACGCGTTGGAGCAGCAGTTGGCAAATACACGAATCTTTGAAATCGCAAAAGACCTGGGCATCAAGTCCAAAGCGATTGTGGAAAAATGTCACGCAGAGGGTTTACCCAAAGATGTGATTAAGAACCACATGTCGACGGTATCGATTGGTCTTGAACAGACCATCCGTGAGTGGTTCACCACGGACGACTCCGCAGAAGCCTCGCATACCGCTGTCGAACAGGCCGAAAAGGTGGATATCAGCAAGGCTCGCATGGTGACCAAGAAGGCAACCAAAGCGAAGAAGGTCGAAGCTGAAGATGGTGACGATCAAATCGGAACTGCAGCACCAACTGCGATCGCGATTGCCCCTCCTCCTCCGCCAGCACCCAAGGCAGCGAAAGCGGTCAAAGCAGCACCCGCCAAGGCGGTTGCGATTCCAGCAGCCACCAAAGCGAAGCATGCAACTGCTGCGGCTCCCAAAGCACCCGTGCCAACGAAGATCAGAGCGATTCATGTGCCTGCGGGGCTCTCTGCCAAAGCTCCTGAGTTAAAGGCACCAGATACCCCCAGCAACGGCAGTGCAGCAACTCCAACAACGGAAACCAAGCCTACCGAGCAACGCATTGTTCGTGCTCCTGCACCAAAGTTCTCGGCTCCGGCCAAGCCGCCTGAGATGAATGTGCCCTCTCGGCCAACAGTTATCACTCCGGCTGGTCGTCTGCTGGATAAAAAGAGCCAGATCAAACTTTCCGGACCCAAAGTTATCCGTATTGAAGCAGCCGAACATGTTGAAGCGCCCCGTCGTCGTCCACCTCGCGCAGGTGGTTATGGCGGCCCAGGCGGCGGCCCAGGCGGCGGCTCGGGTAGCGGGACTCCAATGGAAGGGCGAGCACCACGAGGCGGCGGTGGCGGCGGCAACGCACGCCGGCGTGATGGCGGCGGGCAACGCCCTGGAGGCGGAGAAGCTGGAGGACGCGGGTGGACTGCAGCTGATCTTGCAGAGCGTGATGCACGATTGAAACAATCGGGCGGCTATCTCCAGCGTCGTCAGGCGCAGATGAAGTCTTCTGCAAATGCTGCCCAGACCCCGGCCAAGATCGGTGGCAAGGTTGAAATCACAGCGCCGTTCTCGATCAAGGATCTCTCGGCAGCCACCGGCGTCAAGGGCGCAGACATCGTCAAGAAACTTTTTATGTCAGGCATCATGGCGACGATCAACTCGGGCATCGAATCCGAAAAAGCCCAAGAGATCATGATCGACTGGGACATCGAACTCGAAGTCACCCAAGCCAAGGGTGCCGAAGAACAAGTTGCTGAGCAGTTCAAAGCTCGCGAACGAACAGACGAACGAGCCCGAGGCCCGATCGTCACGATCCTTGGTCATGTGGACCACGGCAAGACTTCGCTCTTGGACAGAATCCGCAAAGCCAATGTCGCCGACGGCGAAGCCGGCGGGATCACTCAGGCAACGAGCGCATTCCGTGTGCCCGTCACCACAGGTGATACCGAGAAGTTTGTTACCTTTATTGATACCCCAGGTCACGAAGCGTTCACCGCGATGCGTTCGCGTGGCGCCAATGTGACAGACATTGTTGTGCTTGTTGTTGCTGCCGACGACGGCGTGATGCCTCAGACGGCTGAGTCAATCTCGCACGCCAAAGCAGCGGGCGTCCCGATCATCGTTGCACTCAACAAGATCGACAAAGAACAAGCAACCGAAGACAATATCCAACGCATTTACGGGCAGCTTGCCGAGCATGGGCTCAACCCAACGGCTTGGGGTGGCGACACCGAAGTCGTCAAAACCAGTGCGACCAAAGATATCGGTATCCAAGACCTGCTCGAAATCCTCGATCTCCAAGCCGAAATTCTTGAACTCAAGAGCGACTTCTCGGGTCAGGCACAAGGCACCGTCATCGAGGCTCGTCCAGAGGGTGGGCGTGGTAATGTCGCCAACATCTTGATCCAAGAGGGCG
>JAESSR010000154.1 GCA_016764015.1 Phycisphaerales bacterium | reverse complement strand
GGTGCCGATTTGGGTCATGGCTTCGATGCCGATTTGGAGGTGCATTTTGGCGTAGTTCTTGGTGACGGCTTCGTCGGAGGCCTCGGTTTTTACGCCTTCGGGAGTGGTGGGGACATCGGAGACCAAGAGCAATGCGCCGCGGGCGATTTGATTGTGATGCCCGACGATGAAGATGGTTGCGGTTTCCATGTCGATGGCGAGTGCGGTCATGCGTTTGAGTTTGCCTCGGAATTTTTTATCGTGTTCCCAGAGTCTTCGGTTGGTGGTGTAGACGACGCCTGTGCGGTATTCGAGATCTCGTTGGGCGAGTTTGTCTGAGACAAATTTGTGGAGTTTGAAGCTTGGGAGTGCCGGGACTTCGGGTGCGAAGTAGTCATCGCTGGTGCCTTCGCCTCGGATGGCGGCGATGGGCAGGACAAAGTGTCCGATTTCGGTGGAGTGTTTGAGGCCGCCGCATTTACCGAGGAAGAGGACGCCGTCGGGCATACGGGCGCCGAGGAGATCCATGATGGTGGCGGCGTTTGGTGAGCCGATGCCAAAGTTGACGATGGTGAGCCCATCGTTGTTGGTGGCGGCTTGCATCGGTCGCCCGACGCCATGGATGTCACAGTTGAACTGTTCGGCGAACTCGGTGACATAGTTTGAGAAGTTGGTGAGCAAGACATAGTCGCCGAACTGATCGATTGGCATCCCGGTGTATCTTGGGAGCCAGTTTTTGGCGATGTCGAGTTTGGAGAGCATTTGTGGTGGCGGGGTATCAGGCATGGGGAAGTATAGAGAGGAAGATTGTGGGGAGTGGGCATCCGTCTGGATGGTTATTGAGCCGCGGTGAGTGTTGGGGCGGGGTCTGGGTTTGGGTCATAGTTGCATGATTCCATGAGGTCTTTGATTTGGAGGCAGCACTTGGCGGCGAGGGCTTCAGGGATGTGGTTTTTCCAGTCGCCTGCGATCCCTTTTCGGAAGAGTTGCCCGGTTCCTGTGTCGGTGCCTTGTTCTCTGCCGCCGGCGTTTGCTTTGAAGTTGCCGTTGGCGAGGCATGATTCGATGGAATCTGTGTTTGTGTCGACACCGAGGAAGTTGGTGAGGCGGGTGAGTTCTGCCGCTGTGTCAGCGAGGAGGTCTTCGTATCGCACTTCGGTGTAGAGATCGCCGAGTGCTTTGCCGGCTTTGCGAGCAGACTCTACATTGAGCGGCCAGACCTTGGTGATGGAGTATTCGACGAACTCTTCGAACGGGCGTGGGTCGTTGTCTTTAGCCCAGAAGAGCCATTGGCTGATGGTGGCGTCTCGTGGGTCGCGGATGATGTGAATGAACTTGGCTTTGGGGAAGAGTTGGTGGAGTGGAGCCACTGCGAGGGTGTGCATCGGGGTTTTGTCGCCGATGATTTTGAGGCGTGGATTTGGTGGGCTCTTGGTGAGTGATCTAGCGAGCGAGGCTTCGATGGTTGCGCGGAGGATGTAGGAGAAATCGGCGCTTGGCCAATAGGGGAGGTGGTCGTCGCCTTGGGCGGGGAGTGATTGATTGAAGTTGGCGAATGCTTGCTGGAGGCTTTGTGCGAGCGACCAGAAGTATCGCCCTTCGCCTTTGACATGGAGCTCGGGGTGCCCGTCGAGGAGTTTTTCGAGCCAGGTGGTGCCAGACTTAGCACACCCGATGACGAAGAGCTTGTCGAGATTGGTGACTTGATCGCAGCGATCCCGCCAGGCGCGGTAGTTGAGCTCGAAGTCGGTAGAGGATGTGCTTTGTGGCGTGTTTGTCGGTGTGTTCATGAATGAGAACTATCGACTCTTCGCGAGCGAGTTCTCCACCCTTGGCTTCTGGGGCTGGGTGGGCGATGAACAAAATGATCGAGAAATAGGGGATCCGGGACTCGAACCCGAACTAAGGGTATCAGAAACCCTCGTGCTACCAATTACACCAATCCCCCGATTGGAATGTATGCCTTCAATCGGCACAATCGCAGGTCAATCGTATCCATTTGATCTGTAAAGGCTATCGAATCCGCTCGACGAAATTGATTCTCTGCACTATCGTGATGCTATGAAGCATTTGCAGATAGCGCGATTCACTCTTTTTATCCTCTTGATCCTTGCTACCAAGGCTGTGGGGCAGTCGTATCTGCCCGATTGCCCCGCGGATCGTGATCCGGGGTTGTGGTCGATTATGAATCAGGGGATCGAGCTGGCGTATCAGGCTGATCCGATTTCGGTTGGGCCATTGCTTAAGGATGAGTCTCGCAATGACCAGCTCGCCGATATGTCTGCCAAAGCCATCAAGGCTCGGCTGGGCATCAAACGCGGGCTCTTGGCTGATCTCAAAGCACTCGATCGAACGGGGTTTGTCCATGCGGATCAACTCGCGGCTGAACTTTTGATCTACCAATGGGAAAAAGACCTTCGGCTCAGCGCCTTCAAACAATGGCAGGTCCCCATCACCTCGATCAGCGGCCCGCAGGTCTGGCTGCCTCAGATGAGTAATCGGGTGCCGATGCAAACGGATCAGCACCGCAAGGATTATCTCACTCGGCTCAAACGGGTTCCGATTTATATTGGCGATCAGATCGACAACATGCGCCTGGGAATGGCTGATGGGCGGGTGCCGCCGCGGGTGACGATTGAAGCCGCAGCGGAGCAAGCGATGGCGCAGGCGTCGCGTGATTTTCGAGAAGACGCGAGCCTGTCGCCGTTTTATAAACCATTCTTGGAGATGGATCAAAATGATCCGATCGCGATCGAAGCGAGGCAAGTGATCGCTCTGCGGATCGTGCCCGTGTATCAAGAACTTGCTGTGTTTATTCAGAACGAGTACATGCCGGCATGTCGTGACTCGATCGGTGCAGCACAGGGTATCGATGGGGTCGAATCCTACAACGCACTGATCGCTTCGCATACGACGCTGCCGGGGTTGAGTGCTGATGAGATTCATGCGATTGGATTGCGCGAGGTGAAACGGATCAGGGGGGAAATGGCTTATACCATCCTCTTTACCCCATGGTATGAACGCACACTATTTACTTACGCCAATCCTCCTTGGGGCATTTCTATAGAAACCATTGTGGTGTTCACGAATTTCGCGGATGGATCACAGACGGTAGATTACAGCCGTGCCCCTAAAATGTTCTTTGAGATGTTCTTTGAACATCTACGCACAGATCCAGAGTTTTACTACACCAAACCCGATGACCTCCTCAACGGCTACAAAGCCATCGCCAAAACCATCGATGGCGAACTGCCCAAGCTCTTTAAGGTACTCCCGTCGTTGCCTTATGGCGTGAGGGCGTTGCCGGCGTTTAGTGCTGAATCTGCACCGACGGCGTATTACTATCCGGGCTCGGCAGAAACCGGGCGCGCGGGGAACTTTGTGGCGAACTTGTCATTGCTCGATCAACGCCCCAAGTACGAGATGCTTGCGTTGACCCTCCACGAAGCAATGCCGGGGCATCATCTGCAAATCGCACTTGCTCAGGAGATCAAAGAACAGCATCCAATCCGCAAGACGATGGGGTTTACTGGGTTTGTCGAAGGGTGGGGGTTGTATGCCGAGAAACTCGGTTTAGAAATGGGCGAAGGTGAGAATGGGTTGTATAACGATCCGTACGACAACTTTGGTCGGCTCAACTTTGAGATGTGGCGGGCGATGAGGCTCGTTGTGGATACGGGGATGCATGCCAAGGGTTGGTCGCGCGATCAAGCGGTCGAGTTCATGCGCACAAACAGTGCACTTGCAGAGCACAACATCGAAGCAGAGATCAACCGCTACATCGGTTGGCCAGGGCAGGCCACTGGGTACAAGATCGGTGAGTTGAAAATCTTAGAGATTCGCGCTAAGGCTGAGGCAGCACTGGGAGACGATTTCGATATCCGGGCATTCCACGAAGAACTGCTAAATGATGGCGCGATTCCGCTCCCGGTGCTGGATAAAAAAATGAGCCAATGGATTGAATCGCATCGGCTCACAGATTGATTGTTGAGTTCTTTGATCGGCTTATGTATTAACCAATCAGGCGATCATCATCGTCGCCAGTCGATTTCCATTGGGGCGATGCCGGGCGAGCTGAGCCGTTGAGTGGTTTGGCGCGTCCAAAGGTGGCGCTTTTCTTTTGGAGCTCGGTCTTGGCATTGTTATTTGGCGGAGCGCCAATCTCGCGATCGAGCGATGCCGATGCCGGATTAGTAGATAGAGGAGCACCTGCTGATCCTCTTGATGGAGGTTGTTCAGGCTCAAGGCGACGCGAGCGGGCTTCATCGATCGAGCGATCGAGTTTGCCAAGAATAGCGCGGACCTCATTGAATGCGTTTGATTGTTCTTCCATACTCATCTATCAACCTCCGTGTGAAGAACCTATCGGCCCGTCCACCGGGCAACTTCGCTCCATTGGGTGACTGATTCGCGGACGCATGGGTGAGATTGACGCTTGTACCGTTTGGGGGATATCCCTCCATTGGAGCATGCGAAGGTCTGATCGAGTTATCGCCTTGAATCCATCGCTTGCGTAGACTTAATGATGGACCCACTCGACCAACTCAATGTTCCCACCCCCGCCATGCCCAGCGATGGATCGCCCGATGGGCAATCTGCTGATGACGCCCCCGCTGGGTATGGGCATATCCCTTTTGCGGATTCGAGTGCTCGTATTAGCCAGGAGTACTCGCCGGTGATGCGCACGCAGGCTCGGCGCGATGTGTTCTGGAACAATGTCGTCCGAGAAATATTGATGTCATTGGCGTCGGCAGCCGCCCATTCCAGCGGCCGGCTCGATACCGGCCCTGCAGCAGCTAACGCGAGCACATCACCTGTCGATGATCTATTCGATGGGCGGATGGGTGTGATTACGACCCTGGGGCAACGAATCCCCATCGCGGACATCATGCCTGTATTTTCATGCTCGATGGCTGGGTGTGAAGCCGATCGGATGCGATCGAAGGAGGTTCAGTGCACGGTCTATCGCATTACGACTCCAACGGGCGAAGCGTACACTCTTCCGATTTCGCAAATCATCGGCGTGCATTCATTATCCGATGCCCTGATGGATCAACTCGAACACGATGAGATTGAGGAAGATGAAGTGCGGGTTCCGTTTGGGTTCAAGGCGTACACTTCGCTTGTGCAGAGCGAAGAAGCCGAACAAGATCGAGATGATTCGGAGGAATCTGGCTCAATCGATGAGTAAGACCGGGTAAAGTGGAATAATCATTGCCGAACGATCGTTCAGTTATAGACCCGGTGGCTGTACATGTTTACAGTTAGCACCATATGACCAGGAGATCTGATTGATGCGTGTACTCATTGCCATTCCTATTTATAACGAAGAGAAGCATGTCCAATCCGTCATCGAACGGGTGCGCGAATATGCAGACAATATTTTGGTGCTTGATGATGGTTTGACCGATCGCTCGGCTGAGATTCTCAATGAGCTGCGCGAGCCGATGGGCTTGGACATTATCCGTCATGAATCCAACGCTGGGTATGGAAAATCGATCCGTCAGGCGTATCAACGCGCACTCCGCGATGGGTATGACTGGGTGATCACGATGGACTGCGATGACCAGCACGAGCCTGAGCGCCTGCCCGATTTCTTCGAAGCGATCAATCGCGATGATCTTGATATTATTTCTGGGTCACGGTATCTCAACTCGGGTAATGGCTGGGATGCGGATTTGCCTCCAGCCGATCGGCGTGCGATCAACTCGACGATTACGCAAGAGATCAACGATCGGCTCGGGCTCAAGCTCACCGACGGGTTCTGCGGGTTCAAAGCCCACCGTGTGTCCGCGATGGCCAAGCTCGAACTGAGCGATGATGGATACGCCTTTCCGATGCAGTTGTGGGTCCAAGCGATCGCCAACAATCTGCGGATCGGTGAGATTCCGGTCGAACTGATCTACAACGATCTCCACCGAACCTTCGGCGGCGGGCTCGACGATCCAAAGACTCGGCTCACCCACTACCGGTGTGTGATGTACCGAGCGATGGATCAGGTGATCGATCGGCTCCCGAATATGGCAAGGGCTCAGGCGAAAGCTGATTGTGCTCAGGCGGTATAAGTTTGGATGAGCGGGGGTCATGGTAGAGGAATCGCAAACAACTCAGCAAGATGACGAACCAGCGTGTTTGCCAGATTTGATCAACTCTCCGAGTGTGACAATTGAGCCTGCATGGGCAGTTTGGGCGTCGGCTTTGTCATCGATTCGATCGTCTGCTGCGCGTGATGATCTTGGGCTCGAAACTGATCGCCCGATTGTGATGAGCGGGCATCAGCCAATCGTGTTTCATAACGGGATACTCGCCAAGCTCATTGCACTCGATGAAGCTTCAAAGCGAGCAGACGCACAAGCGGTATGGATTATCCCAGATCAAGATGCGGTTGATCCCGGTGTCATTCGTGTGCCGACGGGATCACGAGAATCTTTATCAGTCGATCTCGTTGAGTTGCTCTCAACCGGTTCTGTGCCTGCGGGTGTTTCGGCTGGTTCGATCAATGCACAAAATATCCGCGAGCCAAATGATGAGTCGCTCAAGGGTCTCGCCCAATGGCTCGATCAATATGCAGGGATGGAAACGCTGGCGGGGCAGTTTGGGTACGCAACGATCGAGCACGCGAGTGAGGTTCTTGGGATTGAGCCGCCACGGATAATCTTTGCATCGGAACTCTTTGATTCAGACACGATGTTTGCAGCGGTTGAATCGATGCGCAGCGACCCGAAACGGTGTGCACAAAGCTACAACAACGCGGTCGCTCAATATCCAGATGCGGGTGTTCGTGCACTCAACATTGAGGACGGACGCATCGAGCTGCCCTTGTGGGGTTGCAGGGATGGTGAGCAGCGTGTCGCGATTGATACAGACAATATCGGTTCGTTCTCTCGCGATGAACTCATGCCTCGTGGGTTGATGATGACCGCGTTGGTGCGTGCGTATCTCGCAGACCTGTTTATCCATGGCACCGGCGGCGATGTGTACGATCAGATTTCCCAAGATTGGTTCCGCGATTGGCTCGATATTGAGCTTCAACCCAAGGCGATGGTGACCGCAACGCAGCATCTTGATTTAGGGTTTTCCGCACAGGAAAAAGCCGATTTCAAGGATGCACACGCTGCGAAATGGCAGCTCCACCATGCTCGCCACACGCCTGTGATGGTTGGCGATCACAATGCCCAGAAGCGTAAGGATGAGCTCGTCGCCCAGATCAAGCAGCTCGCGTCCAAAGACCCCCAGCGGGATGTACTCTATCGCCAATTGCAACAACTGTTGGAAAGCTACCGTGATGAGCATCAAACCCAGATTGCGGCGTATGGTCTTCGTGTTGAGCGTTCCATCGAGCTTGCCAAGCAATATGAGTTGGCGAGTGATCGTACTTGGGCGTGGGTTTTCTTTGAGCAAGAAGCGTTGCAAAGGCTCGATCGTGCAACCAGAGCAGCGATGAGCTGATATCCTTGTGTATGTTGAGCACGCACAAGATTACTATTCAGTCATTGGTCCTGTTTATTCTCATTGGGGTGCTCGCAGCGTGCTCCAAGTCGCCTGCGGGGGCTGCCAAGTCGAAGGCGCAGCAAGGGCAAACACAACAAGCTGGGGATGTTGAGTCACGGTTCGCTGTGTTCTCGCCTGCCATCGGTGTGATGCTTCGGGATTTAGGGTTTGAAGATTCGATCGTCGGTAAGCACACCTATGACACCGCGCTGAGCGATTCGATCGCGGTGGTGGGGTCACACATTGATGTTGATTACGAGATGCTCATCACGCTCTCGCCTACGGATTTGTTCTTTGAGATCAACACGATTGAGATACCCACGCGAGTGAAAGACTTGGCCGCGGAAAACGACTGGCAGATTTGGACCTACGAACTCAAAACGCTCGATGACATCGCGACGACGATTGATGATCTGTATCTCAAACTTGTTGGGTTCCGAGAGAAGAAGATTGATGATGGCAACTTTCTTGAGATTGATATCGATCTATCCGCCAAGTTTGATATCGAGTTGCCCAGCGCTCGGCTGGCAAACGCTTGGTCGCCGATCGGGCGTCCCGCTTCGGCTGCGGGGCGGATGTTGGTTCTGGCGAGTGTCGATCCACCCGGAGCGATGGGGCCTGGGTCGTTTCATGCCCAGCTTATCGAAAGGTTGGGGGTGACGCCTGCGATCACCGATGGGGCGATGTGGCAGGAACTCGATTATGAGGACATCATCGAGCTTGCACCGGAATCAATTTTGGTGTTTATGCCAAAGCCATCTGACGAACAAGATTTGATCGGCGAGCCTGAGCCAATGAGCTGGTCACAGATTCAATCAAAGTTGGGTGGGATTGCAGATTTACCGATCCCGGCTGCAGAGCATCAACGCATCGCGATCATCGAACATCCGCTGGGGTTGCTCCCGAGCTCATCGCTTGGGCAAGTTGCTGATGAAGTGGTCGCTGCGATTGAGGGATGGTACCAACGAGAGCAAGCAGAGCCGTAAGCTGTTCGGGAATGATTATTCGTTGGAGGTGAGTTCTTCTTGCATTTCTTTCGTCACATGTACAGAGTGGTGCTCATCGAATGCAGATTTGTCGAGGTCATTGCCATGCTCGGCGAGGAGCGCCTGTGCGTCTTTGTACTCTGGTAAATCAAGATTGATCGAAAGTACATACGCTGCGCGCGTGCCCGCGAAGAGTTCGTCCTGCTGGGCTTGGTTGAGATCGAGTGCGTCGATGCCTGCTTTGAAAGAGGTCCATTGCTTGCGTTGTGATTTGCCGAACGGATCAAGGTACCGGGTGCCTTGTGTCGGGTCATCGAGCGAGAATGCTTTGCGGACAATGCGTGCGACAAAGGTGTTGCCGTTGCATGCGCCCAGGCGGACATAGTGAAGCCCGAGCAGGTGCAATGGCTGGTCTTTGTGTGCTTCGATGTGATCGATGTATCGTTGTGTGCCCGGTGTTGGTTGGGCATCGGCGGGGTCTTGCTCGAAGTAGTGGAGGTCTTCGACAATGTATTGGGTGAGGAGT
>JAESSR010000153.1 GCA_016764015.1 Phycisphaerales bacterium | reverse complement strand
GGTAATATCTATGCCAAACTCGTTCTTGACCCGCCATCTGCCCCAGCCTCCCCATCCAAATATTGGCCTCTCCATCGCTCGCTCAGCAATGATGGTGTCGTTTTCGAGTCGCATATTGAGCGACCCTGCTCGCTCTTCGCCGAGGAAGGAAACCGCCTGGACCATTTCTTGGCCTTCCCATCCGATAGTGCGGAGGGTGATGTAGCCTGTAGGCAATAGGATAAGTACAAGGAGTGCGACTTTGAGGCGGGTAGCGTGGACGAACTCGGCAGCGACAATGAGGCCCAAGAGCAAAATAGCAGCGCCTGCCGATCGGAGCCCGATGGTGACGACCACCAGCCCGATGGCGATCCAACTCATGGGTATCGACCAAATTCGAGTGATTGATTTTGATCGCCAGAGTATCCACGCAACGAGTGCTGAAGACGCCATCCAAGCACCGACAGCAAGCCCGTGTTGCATGAAGACCATCGGGCGCCAGCCGCCCATGCGCCGTGTCATACCAAAGGCAGATGGGCGAAAGCCATAAACTTTCATACTCAGTTGCGGGCTCATCACCGATTCCCAGATGCACAGCGGTGCGTAGGCGATGCCTGCAACGACAAAGCCGATAGCGATCTCTCGGATGGCATTTTGGTCATCAAACAGTGACCGCCCGACCCAATAGGCAACGCCCCATTCGAGGAAGCGATTGACGATGGCTGAGCTTGCATCCCAAGGTCCCAGTCCATTCATCGCTGAACTGATACTTGGTGCGATTAAAAAAGCAAAGAAAAAGAGATCGATGGGCTTTGGACGCCAAGAGAAGAGTTTTGGTGTTGCGAGGATGAGGGCAGCGAGCAGTGCGCCTAACCCGGCGGCGAGCGGTTTTGTGTAGTTCGGGAACCCGGGGAGAGCGATGGCGGTTTGCGGGAGGAAGAGGTTGCCGCCGATGATAGAGATGATGACGATTTTGCGGATGGGGAGGAGAATTGTGAGAAAGCCCATAGCCAAAGGCCATGCAAGGAGGACGAAGGTGGCGAAGGCGTTGGGGGTCATAGATCGCTTAACCGATCGTTGAGTTTAACTGTTAACATCATTTTTGGCCACAAGAACAGAATGGTAGAGTTTAACAATCTGATCAATTTTTATTTCCCAGTCATATTCTTGCTGTACTTTTTTCTTGCCTGAGTTGCCAAGCTTTGCCCCCAAATCGGGAAACTCAGCGAGAGTTTTCATTGCAGTCGTAAAACCTCGAACTAGTTTTTTTTCGCTGGAAGGTGAGATGAGGATGCCGCACGAATCGTCTAAATAGTCTGCAGGCCCACCCCAGTCCGTCGCAATGACGGGTTTGGCCATTGCCATTGCTTCAAGGACTACTGCGCCGCCGCAATCACACAAGCTTGGCATGACTAAAGCGTCGCATTCTTTGAGAAGATCTGCACAGTATTTTTGAGGCATAAAGCCGTGAAATTTAACGGAATCATTTATAGTGAGCTGCGAAACGAGAACTTCTAGTTTTTTTCGTTCACTTCCATCGCCTAGAAGGTCAAGTTGTAGATCAAACAATTCCAACTCGTCTCTAAGATTTGCGAAGGCCTTAATGAGTAGGTTGATGGCCTTAAGAGGTATCATGCGCCCCATGTATAAAAAGCGGATGGTCTTGCGTGATCCCTTTATGGGCGAACAGTTTGAATCTGTTTCATTCCATAAAGTCAGATCAACTCCGTTTTCGACCATGTGTTTGACCGGTGCGTTTACGCAAGCAGGCAACGAGTTTTCTGTCCGGTCATTGGCGACTAGCAGCAGGGAGGCCTGTCGCTTGCCAGGGATCAAGATGTTTATCATTCCAGCAAGTTTTCTGCCGGCCCAAGTTACTGAGCGTACTGCCTGTGATTCCATGCCTTTGAAGGCAGGAGGGAATGCCATCCCTCCATTCATGGGGCCGATTATGACCGGTGCGCCGACGGAATATATAAGCGATGGTTGTCTAGGGGAAACCGGAGTTGGTTCGTGTACAACATTGATGCCGTTGGTTTTAACGAGATCTCGAATAATTTTTCTTTGCATATACTGGGTGGCAAGGTGCATAGGGGCGCCCGTTATTGCGCACCTAATTCTATCTGGTAGAGGACGACCAATTCGCCAGAGTGCTATGTGTAGTAATGTGTCTTTGGTGTAGATAACTCTGTCTTGGTCATGCTGATCAATCGTATTGGCAAGTTCGCTTTTTGTCCGTTCGTGTACAACTAGCCACGCGTCAATCCCTCGTTTTCGTAAGAACTGGAAATAATGCAGAGGCAGAATGGCTTCCCCACCAAACCGGGCGGAAGCATGTTCAGAAACTATGATCACACTGAGATTATCTGGATTGTAGTTATTCATTTATATTGTTGTTCAAATTACTCTAGCAACTCTAGCAACTGGTCACGATGCCAAGTGTACACAGCGTACGGGCGGATATCGGGATCGGTGTCCTGTCTGGACATAGTTCTTGCCATCACCATGAATTCATCGATGCCTCCTTGGCGCCCGATACTTGTAAGGTAGGCATCGAGTCCGAGTACGACAGGGATAGTGTCGATTTGTGTATACACGCCGTTTGGCTCGATCTGAGAACTCCAAGATTCTACAGATGTATTTGTAGAACCGATTTTGAATGGTAAATTATGCATTCCAATATAATGATAATCATTATCGGAAATGGTGATTGCAGGATGATTTGAATCAAAAACAGACATCATCGATTTGTTGAAGTTGCCGTTGCCGTTGTTTGCGGTCAGGTCGGCGTATATGTGATTGTTCTGGATGCGGATATTGTCATAGAGTTGGTTGTCCCCGGGGGCGATGATTCTGACGCTGCCGTGCCAGTCTACGATCGTATTATTTTCAATAAGGATGTCGGTGAGTCCGTATGAGCCTGAATCGCCCATCTTGATTGGGCTTCCGTTATAGTCAATGACGGACGAGTAAAAAATATTATCAGAAAGTACGAGTGATCTGGTGTTGGTTATTGCCGCTCCGAATGCCCTAGGCAACGAGTCGCTAATTCCTTTTCCGTACATGATAAGATTTCGGCGGACTTCCGCGGTCACGCCGCCCTCTCTTGCAAAGGCGCCGCCCGCCCCAATCCCAAAGGCAGTTGGGTTGCGGATGAATAAGTTGTCGTTGAGTACGCCTCCGGCTCGCATCTGAATGCCTGTAGATGCGCCATTTGCGAAGATGGTGTTATTGACTGATACATTTTCGCAAGTATATTGAATGTACGCATTTCGATTGAAAATCGTTGGTTGAGCGCCTCTGGAGAGGTTGAACCCGTTGGAGTCAAACACGCAGTTCTCAAGGATGAGCCCATCGACCCCTTTGGCGAATAGTCCTTGAGAGTGCCCAGCGAGTGCCCACGCGTCGACAACGACGCAGCCATTGAGCTTAATATCAGTGATTGTCGATCCAGAGTATTCTTGGAGGACGAAGTTGACGGCAAAGCCGCGAACATACATATCTTCGAAGAGTATGTTGTGGCTGCTTTTGAGCATTCGTATACCAGTGCCGCGTTGATCGTCTGTTCGGCTCAGGGGTTCGAGATGTAGGCCAACAAAGGCGACAAAGCCGATTTCGTCACCTCCGAGAAAACGCATCGCGACGGCTCCGCCGTCAGGGCGGATTTGAGGGCGAGCAGAGTCATCGCCGTAGGCACCCATGACCATTGTTTCAGATTCGGATCGGCCGCTTTTGTCCCAGTTTGGAACGGATTCGTTCCAGGCATCCCCCCGCTTGAGTAGCATCCAGTCGGGGTAGCCGTCGCGGAGGAGTTGGTAGCCCTTATGGAGGGTTTTTACGGGGGAGCCGGGGTTGAGGCCGGAGTTTGCGTCGTTGCCTTCGGATTCGGAGACGAAGATGAGGCGGGTGTCGGTGCTGGGGACGAACTCGGTCCAGAATGAATCTGGGTCGCCAGCCATCGCGAGGCTTGGGGTTGTGCC
>JAESSR010000152.1 GCA_016764015.1 Phycisphaerales bacterium | reverse complement strand
GCTGATGTCCAAAGATTTCCATGCCCAACACGGCCAACTCGATCAGCCAGTCAAACGCTCGGCTCACCCAGCGGCGATTGATAAAGAAACGCTCATGAAGGTATGTAAGATCACACGCGGCAGGGCATCTGGTCCGGGCGGTCAGCACCGCAACAAGGTCGAGACGCACATCACGGTCGAGCATCTCCCGAGCGGGATTAATGCGCAAGCCGGCGAGCGAAGATTGGCCAAGGAAAACCAGAGTGTGGCGATCCGCAGGCTTCGGCTCAAGCTCGCGATGGGTGTGCGTGTCGATGTGCCCGCGGGCGATATCCGATCCGAGCTTTGGCGCGGGCGATGCAGAAAGAAAAAGATCGTGTGCAGCGTGAAGCATACCGATTTTCCGACGCTGCTTGCTGAGGCACTCGATGTGATCGAGGCAAGCGGGTTTGATGTCAAGAAGGCCGCCGCCCGGCTCGAATGTTCGACGACGCAACTCACTCGATTCATCGCCGATCATCGCCCAGCGTTCGATCTACTGAACCAATCACGCGAAGATCGCGGATTACATCGGCTCAAAGCGTAATTTGCGTGTCCTGATGGGTACACTAAGAGCGTATGCCACCATCAAAAGATCGCGATTCCATTCAAATGAAGGCCGAGAAAACAGTGCTTGCTGCACTGCGCCTGCCTGATTCAACCTACGACCAGCGAGATTCGTTCGGTGAACTGCGCGAACTCGCGGTTCAAGCCGGCGCGATCATCGTCGGCGAGATCGAACAACGCAAAGACCGCCCAGAGCCCGCGACCTACATGGGCAAGGGCAAGGTCGAGGAACTGCGTGATTTGTGCGATGCGATGAACGCGAGTTCGATTATTTTCGATCATGATTTATCGCCAAATCAGATCGGTAATATCCAAGAGATCACGAACTGTAAGGTGCTTGACCGTTCGGAGCTTATCCTCGATATCTTCGCTTCTCGCGCATCGACGCATGAAGCGAAGCTGCAGGTTGAGATCGCCCAGCTTGAATACACCTTCCCTAGATTGCGTGCGATGTGGACTCACCTTGAGCGCCTCGGCGGCGCAAGCGGTGCCGGCGGCATGGGCGGCATGGGCACACGCGGGCCGGGTGAGCAACAGCTCGAAGTTGACCGTCGATTGGTCCAACGCCGAAAGTTGGTGCTTCAGCGCGAACTCGATGAAATCCAATTGCGCAAACGCCGAGCGGTCGAAAAACGAAACACAGATCATTTCACGATCGGGCTCGTTGGATACACCAACGCGGGCAAGAGTACGCTGTTTAACACGCTCACCGAAGGCGGCGCGTACGCCGACAATCGGGTGTTTGCGACTTTGATGACCCGCACCCGCGAGTGGGACATGGGCGGCGGGCATACCGCGATGTTGTCGGACACCGTTGGATTTGTCCGCGATCTACCTCACCATCTGGTTGCGTCGTTTCGGGCAACGCTCGAAGAAGCAACGCATGCGGATTTGCTCTTGGTGATGCTCGATGTGTCCGATCCAAGCGCAGAGATGCAGTTTGAAACCGTGATGAAAACACTCGATGAGTTGTTTGAAGAGGTCGAAGAGCGTCAGAAGAAAGACGCGATCCGCGCCAAGCGTGACGGGACGGCCGACTTCATTGCGTATAAGCGCCCTGAACTCTTAATCCTTTTAAACAAGGCTGATATCGATACGGTTGATGAGCAGGATATTCTGTATTGGCAGTCGCGATCGGTCGGTGCGATTCCGATTTGCTCGATTGAAGTTGAGGAAGGCGAAGAGCTGCCGATGGGGCAAGAAGAACTCATCAAGCGGGTGCAGGAGATATCGCTCGGTGCCATCGAAGAACTTGATATCACGGTGCCGTTGTCGGATTCAAAGACGATCCACATCATTGAGAATCGCGCCGAGGTACTTGATCGAACTTATGAGGGCCAGGTTGTGATCCTGCGGGCCAAGATCGGCCGTAGCCAACTCGCCAAGCTCCGTTCATCGGGCGCGAAGATGTGGGTGATGACGGTTGAAGGCGAGCCATACTTTGCGAATGATGAAAAAATCGGCTGGGTGCATGACCCCGCCGCAGGGAATACGGATTTTTAATCTTGGTCTTCGGTGGCACAGGCGTCTCGCCTGTGTTTCTTAATTGGTTGTCAAAGCAAGATCACAGGCGGGACGCCTGTGCCACGGGTAGCAGGTTTAACTCAGTGGGTTGAACCACAATCCGGTCGCCAGCTTCGGATAGAAGAAGGTCGATTTCTGAGGCATCAACTCGCCGGCTCGTGAGATGTCACGAACGGCGTCGAGTGGCGTCGGGCGCACAATCACCGCCAACTGAGGCTTGCCGCCGCCGGCGATTGATGATCCGGTTTCTTCGCCTTTACCGATTGCGATGACTTCTTCAATCGAGTGGGGGAATGCCCAGTTGATCGGGTCGCCGTTGTTGAGTTCAGGCTGGCAGATTTCTTCGACGATCATGTGCTGGATGATTGCAACATCGAGGTTGCGCCAAGCCTGTGACTGATTGGGGAACTGTGGCTCAAGCGTGTCTTTGACCGCTGGCCATGCGCCGAAGCACAATCCGGTTGCGTAGTCGAAGACCCCGAATACATTGGTATGTTCGCGTTGGGCCATCGTGTCCATCTGGGGGAGGAACTCGTTTGGGTCGTTGGCGATTGGTTCGATGTTGAGGAGTCCCTGCGAGACTTCGATGAACTTCTCGATGGTGTAGTGTTCCATGCCGCCGAGCACGCGATGGGTTGGGCCGATGGCCAATCCTGGATCAGACATCGAAACGAGCACGAACATGGTTCGGCGGGCCGGATGATCCGCGGCCACATCACCCTTGGATTCAAGGTCCCCGAGGTAGTTGAGTGCGGTGTTATAACGATGGTGTCCGTCGGCGACGAACACATCATCGCCGGCGAGTGAGGCTTGGTACTTGGCGATGGTGTCGGCATCGTCGATCGTCCAGATTTCATGCTTGATGCCATCACCCATGTCGGCGTGCATGTCGGCATCGCGTGATTCCATCACCCCATGAAGGATCGCGACGGCTGAGCCGTCCTCGTCTGGATGGAGCCCGAAGATCGGTGAGAACTGACACGCCGAAGCGTTCATGAGTGCTTTGCGATCTTCCTTTGGGCCGCCGAAGGTTTGTTCGTGGGCGAGGATGCCGCCGCCTTCGCGATTGCCAAAGGCACGGTATCAAGCGTGATGGCCATGCCGCAGCGTTGGAATGGTTTGCCTTCGAACTCGAAGG
>JAESSR010000151.1 GCA_016764015.1 Phycisphaerales bacterium | reverse complement strand
GCTTTGCTTCATGGCTTACACCTCGCCCTTGCTCTTGACGGCTGCGCGGTGATCTTGCATCGCCACGCCGAAGTCGAAGTAGCCACGCCACTGCATGCCCAGCGTGTTGAAATCGGTCTCGCCGGATTCGATGGTGGGCGTGCGCTTGCCGCGCAGGTACGCGATCTCGATGGCTGCGACATCCGCAGGATTGGCCAGCAGATACCACGCCTTGGGGCTTCCGCCGGTGATTCCTTGGGCGTTGAGGTACGGCGAGGCGACCGGGTTCCACTTGCCCGCGTGCGGGTTGACCGCTGGCTTGGGCTTGTTGGTGTCGGTGACTTCGTTGACCCGGGTTTCGGTCATCAGCACCTGCGCCGAGACCTTGAGCGACGAAGGCACCAGCAGCACCGATGGCGAGAGCAAGACGGGCTTGCCTTCCGAATCGGTTTGATCAAGGAACACCTGCTCGGCTTTGGTCAACGCGTCGATCGACAACGCAGTGTCCGCGCCAGCGAGGAAGTTTTTGTTGGCCGCGTCGAAGAAGTTCGAAGGATTGGACAGCAGCAACTCAAAGACGGCTTCCTCACGCTTGAGCGCGGACATCCGCCCGATCAAACGCGGAATTTGCAAGAATGCGCCAAGATCATCGTTGATCATCATCTGCCGGGTGAGCGAGATCATCCGCCCGAAGGTTTCGACCTTATTCTTGAACGCCTGCTCGCTCAAACCAGCGTGCTTGAGTTCGCCGTCTGGGCCGACCTTCTCGAAGACGCCATTGCCGGTGAGCCGGTAGCGGGTCACTTCCTTGAAGTCGTTCACATCGGTTTCGGCGCTGAACTGAGCGACCACACTTTCGACCGCGTTGTACGCCGCGAGCATGGTTTTGTTGGCGACATTGGACAGGATGCCAGAAAGTGAGACCGTGCTGAATCCACCTCCACCGGCTGCCTGGATCATTCGCCCGTTTGCTGCGAATGCTGCGCGAATTGTTTCATTGTCGATGCGTCCGGGTCGAACATAATCACCAGCCGCGTGGATCGTCTCGTAGATCAGCGTGTGCAGCCCGGCCCCTTGCAGATCTCGGGCAACCGCCGCATTCATCGTCTTCTCGTCGTACCACTTGCCGACTTGCGATTCGGGAACCCCCGCCGACAGGCACATGGCCGCTTCGAGGGCTCGCCCGGATTGGGCTTGATCCGCGTCTTTGCGCACGCCGCCACGGGTCAAGGTTGGACGCTGGGCGCGGAGGACTTCGAGTTCGGTGTGGTTGGTATCCCAGCCCTCAGCGATAGCATTCGCTTCGATCACATCGTGCTTTCCAGCACAGATGCGCCGAACCGCCGAGATGCGTGTGGTCTCGGCGGCGGTCTCAGCCCGGATACGGGCGATGACATCCATGTCACCACCCGCACCATTTCCACCTTCAGCTTCCTTGCCGGTCGGTTGGGCTTGCTCAGCTTCGAACATGGCCTGCAGATTGGTCGTTTGTGTTTCGGTGAGCGCCTCGGGATCGAACCCCTTTGCTTCGAGCCATTGAGTGAATTTCATGTCGTCCTCCTTGACGATGTGTTGTGAGTTGGTTTGATGCATGCGTGAAGCCGCGACGCTCGCGCTCGTGTTGTCATCTGCGCCCAGTGCGACGAAGCTCACTTCGCCGAGCATCGATTTGCGTGCGATATGTACCGGGCCGGCGAACTCTCGCCCGTTGGCCATTGCCTTCTTGCCCTTGGGCACGAACTCCATCTGTCCAGACATCGCACCAAGCGACGCCTGCCAGGGGAATCCGTTTCGGCTGCTCTCGATGATCTCTTTGGCGACCGCCCCGGCTCCCGAGATCACACCCGATACGAGCAACTGGTTGCCCTCGATGCGGATTGATTCGGTATGCCCGACGATCAACGATCGGTTGTGATCCTTGAGGATCGGGCGGCTCTTGATCTGCCCGCCCGCGATCTCCATCCCGGCTAGATCAACCACGACCGGGTGTGCCCAACCCGCGAGGATCATCGGCCCGCCGGTGTAGGCGATCATCGAGAACCGGCGCAAGCTCGGCGCGTTGTCATTGCTGGAATCGCTCGCTTCGGTCCATTGCTCGATCGGAGCCGCCAGATTGAGCAGGTGTTTAGTTTTCATCGTCGTTCTCCCCGTTTGATTTGTTGTCCGCAGGGGTCAACCGCTCGATGCGTTCGTCCTGCAATCCGAGTTCCTGCATGAAGGCCACTTCTTTGGCCCGTTGGCGGAGTTCGGTTTCCCAGTCGCGACCTTGCCGGGCGTACTCATTGGCAAGCGTGGTAGTGTGCGAGGACAACCGGGTTGCTTGCGCATTTGCTTCCTTGGCCGGATCAACATGCTCGGTGCCGTCCCAGAACCATTGGTGCGACACACCGATACCCGAGGCAATCTGCGTTCGCAGACGGAGCGGAATCAAGTCCGAAACAAGCACGGCTTCATCGAGCCAGGCCGAGAGAATCCGATCGAGCACCGAGCACGCAAGGTGTTCCTGCTCGACACGGATGTTCTTAAAATATCCCTGATGGTCGAGCCGACCCGAGGCGTAGTTGTATCCGCTGCTATTGCCCGCCGCGATGTTGAACGGCATGTTGAGACACCGGGCGATCTCGTTGAGAATCTCCCGCTTGAACTCGGCGTAGGTCGTCGCTGGTTGCTCGGCCTTGAGCTGCGCCATCTTCCAGCCGCCGGGCATCGTGAGCAACGATCGTGCTTCGAGTTCGATCGCGTCCATCGGTTCGACCGCTTCGGCCTCGCCGTTGGCTGGCGTGTCAGTGTAGAGAATGCCCGCAAAGTCCGCCGCCGTCTCGGCTGCACCGAGCACGGCCGGCGTGAATCGCCGCAGTTGTGAAAAGAGTGGCAACGCGGGCGTGATGTCCGGAATCCCCCGGCTCTGCCCCGCACGATCCGCGCGGAAGTAGTGAATCACAGACTCAGCAGGCACGCGGTCATATTCGATCCCGAGGAACCCGGTGCGTGCATCGCCCGGATGCCCCTTGAGCATGTGATATTCGACCGGGCTACCGAACGAGTCGAAGACGATTCCATCGACTGCGCCATCATCAAGGATCGAGAGGTCGGGCGTGGTCACCTGATCGGCTTCGATGAGCCGAAGGTCAAGTTTGATCGGTGATCG
>JAESSR010000150.1 GCA_016764015.1 Phycisphaerales bacterium | reverse complement strand
GCAACTCGGCCAGAAAGTGATGATTGATGAGACATTGTGTGCTCCTGATGGGGTTCTTTGAGTGTATGCGGGTGTCTTAGCCGATAGGATGGGGTATGGATAGACGCACAGAAAATCATCGCTCAAGTAGTTCATTGACTCGCCACGCTACGCTCATCTCAGCAGCCTTGGTTGCTTCAATGCTGGTGAGTACAGCCGGCGGATGCAAGGCTGTGCGCGAACGCCGGGCACAAAGAGCCGCTGATCGAGAAGCCGCCAACCAGACTACAAATCAAACCCAAGATCGTCAGCTACCAAATGGCAGTGCCGATGCGAACCAAAATGAATCCCAAAGCGAATGGCTCGCCCGCCAGAAGATTGCGAACCAACAGCGAACCACAACGAAGAGGGCGCCGGCACAACCCGCAGAGCAGCCCATCGAGCGTGTTGATGATTCAGGGATGACGATTGTCGATGATCGTCCGTCAGCGCAGGCGGCTCAGAATGATGCGCCATCGTCCGATGACCCTGCGATCGAAATCATCGAGCCAGCGAAAGAAACCGTATTTAATCGTCGATCCAAAGACGAGATCAGCCTTACCAAAGCCGTGGAGATGCACGCGTCGGGTGATTTGATCGCGGCTCTGCGAGAACTCGAACGCGCGATCGCGTTCAACCCGCAGTTTACCATTGCATTCCTTGAGTCGGGTGATATCTATCTTGAGATGGCCGAGTACGAACTCGCCGAGCGCCAGTTTGCCTTGGCGGTGCGTTCCGAGCCTCGCAGTTTTATGGCCCAATACCGACACGGACAGGTGCTCCATCGTTTGGCAAGGCTCGAAGAAGCCAACCGTGCATTCCTCCGTGCGTTGTCTATTCGTCCCGGCGATTTTGATGCAAACCTCGGTATTTCAATCGTGCTCCTTGAGCTCGGGCGCATCGAGCAATCCATGCCGTATGCTCAGCGTGCCGTCAAGTCTGATCCACCCAGCGGGCGGGCGCGTTTGCACCTTGGCAATGTATATGCTGCGATCGATCGTCATGAAGAAGCGGTGATTGAGTACCAGCAAGCCGGCGAGTTGATGGACGCTCCATCAGCGGATCTCTTGCTCAACATGGCCGAGTCACTCAATACACTTGGACGCTATGCTGAAATGGTCGGGGCACTCGATCAACTGGTTCGTATCGAACCCAACGCGATCGCCTACGAACGATTAGGCTCGGGGTTGTTCAGGCTCAAACGCTACGACGAGAGTCTTATCGCGTTCGGGCAATCAGCCGATTATGATCCGACCCACTATCCTGCATACAACGGCGCTGCGGTGTGCGAACTCAACGCGTATCTATGGTCATCAAAGACCGACGCCGGCGCACGCGAACGAGCGGTCGTTGCCATGCGTCAATCATTGCGGATTGAACGCAAGCAGCCCAGAATCGTCGAGCTGCTTCGTCGTTATTCCAAAGCGAGCCGGACAGAGAAATAAGACTTGAGCAGTTAGTTGCAGTCGCCAGAAAAAGCGACGAGGTATATGCTGATGTCGAAAAAATCGAAACTGCCATCATTGTTGAAATCAACTCGATTATCTTGGGCAACAAAGCGGGCAAGGAACAGGCTCACATCGAAGAAGTTGAGCGTGCCGCAGGGGGCCGCGATGTCTGCTAAACAGACAACATCTTCTTCGGATCGAGAGACCCATGTCATTAGATTACCCAGGAGTATTTGGAAGTTTGGATCATTGATTTGATCAACGCCGTTGGTGGTCGAGAAGTTAACGACACGCCCCCCACAAATATCCCAACCAACGACGGCGCCACCTGTTTGTCCCCCAGCGACCCAGTCCGAGTCATAAAAGATCGTGGCGTTTTCCTTTGGCTCGAGGAATGTTTCTGTGCCGCTAAATGAAGTAAGAGGCATGGTAAAACTTGTCGGAAGACCATCGGAAATAAATGGGTCATTCACATTTTCGGTAAATGTGATAGCCGCAGTCGTGCGGAAGGAACTGCTGGGAACAACGGGCATACTCGCCGCTAAAACTTGCATGACGCCTCGCGCTTGAACCATCCAGACAACCCATTCGGAAAACACGATCCCGCCACCATCTTGAGTAAAATCAAGGATCATCGATTGGGCATCGAGTGGCATGTCGCTCTGGGTCCAGTTCCCATTCCCTTGTATGTACACAACATCAAACGGGCTCAGATCAAAGTTCGTATCAAATGTCCAATAGGTCGGACCGATAACGGCGGTGTGCCCTTGGGCGACCAACGCATTCGCCAAAGCGGTGTTGGTTGTGTCGGAGCCAGCCGAAACAATAAGAACATCGGCGGCATGGGACTGAGTTGTTGAAATGGCCGCTGTCAGTAAGAGCAGTGCAATAGTAGGGCTGCAGGTTGGCATGTTTTCTCTCCATTGATTAGGTTGGTCTACACAAACACAGATTAACAAAATTTATAAATCAATCCATAGCAAACTCCCCGATTCTGAAATATCACACCTGTTTCAACAGATAGCGGGCAATAAAAAACACCCCGTAGGGGTGTATGAGTTGGAAGTTGAATGGAAAGAAGCTCTTTACGGGAAGATGCCGCGAACCTTATACACATCGCCGATGTGATCGAGTGCTGTTGCAAACGCGGCATGACGCATTGTGCAGTTGAGCTCGTTGCGGCGTTCGAGTGTCCGGTGAGCAGCGACCACCATATGGCGGTTGAGCTCACGGTCGACCTGCTCTGCTGACCAGGTGACTGCGTTTTTGTTCTGTACCCATTCGAAGTACGAAACAGTCACACCACCAGCGTTGGCGAGAATAGCAGGAATCACTTCGATGCCCTTCTCGTCGAGCTTGCGTTCGCCCTCAGGATTACAAGGAGCGTTCGCTGCTTCGGCCATCACCTTGCAGTCGAGCCACTCGGCTTCGACTTCGGTGACCATTTGCTCGAGTGCACCGGGGATGAAGACTTCTACCGGCGTGCGATAGAATGTTTCCTTGTCGATGACATCGACGCCTTCGAATCCTGCGATACCGCCGGTCTTCATGTTGTGCTCGTAGAGTGCTTTACAATCGATGCCGTTGTCATTGCGGATGAAACCAGTATGGTCGGCGACCGCGACGATCTTGGCGCCCATATCAATGAGAATCTGACCAGCCCAGCCGTTCACATTACCAAAGCCAAGCAGTGAAACCCGCATTCCTTCGAGCGCAATGCCCATGCCGGGGAGCATTTCTGCGAGGGTGTCTGCGACGCCCTGCCCGGTTGCCTTGAGCCGGCCAGCCGAGCCGCCGTATTCTACAGGCTTGCCGGTGACGACGCGGAGCGCGTCGTGATGCTGATGTGACGATGACATCATGTAGGTATCGGCGAACCATGCCATGATCTCGGCGGTGGTGCCGACATCTGGTGCCGGGATATCAACATCTGGACCGATCTGATCCATGATGGCGCTGCAGTATCGACGGGTGAGCCGTTGGAGTTCGCCGTGGGAGAGATCGCGTGTGTTGACATTGACGCCGCCCTTGCCGCCACCGAATGGGATGCGGACAACGGCACACTTCATGGTCATGAGCAGGGCGAGTGATTTTACATCATCAAGGTGGACATTTGGATGGAATCGGAAACCGCCCTTGTATGGCCCGCATGCATTGTTGTGCTGGATGCGGTAGCCTTTGAAGAGTTTGTGATGCCCGTCATCCATCTTCACGGGGAAGTGAACCATGATCTCGTTCTTCGGCTGCGCGAGGATAATCCTCGTGCGATGCTTGAGATTCACAAGCTCTGCCGATTCAAGCATGGTGTTGACGGTTTGGAGATACAGGTTATTTGGATCGTCCGGGAAT
>JAESSR010000149.1 GCA_016764015.1 Phycisphaerales bacterium | reverse complement strand
TCATCCGGGTGCCTCTACTTGACCGTCTTCGGCAAGCAGTGTCTTCTCGAAGTCCCGCATTTTTCAAGACACACCTTGCCGAAGACGGTCAAGGCGTGGCACCCCGAAGCGACACTTCACCCCCACCGGTCTACCATCGCCCATGAGCACGACCACCGCCTCCAAATCGTCCGTCTCATCGCCCGATTTCGCCGACCAACCAACGGTTCATCGCGTCGAAATCCACCCCTCCGCCCATGCCGGCGATCCGCGGGCCCACGCGCTCATCGAGAACGCCAAATCCATAGGCGTCGCCCTCGAAGGGGCCCACTGGTGCCGGGTCTACCTCATCGAAGCGTGCCTCACCAGCAACCAACTCGATCAGATCATCGCTGGGCTCCTCGCCAATCCTGTTGTTGAATATGCCCATGTCGGAGCCTCCGAACCCCGAGGCGCACTCGTCGAAATCCACCCGCTCCCCGGGGTGATGGACCCCCCAGCACAGTCCGTATCCGACGCCATCTTCGCATTGATCGGCGTCCGCGCCGCCGTCACCACCGGCGATCGCTATGACATCCTCGGCATCTCCGATGCTAAGGCCCAGACCCTCGCCAATCGGCTCTTGGCCAATCCGGTCATCGCCGGGGTTCATGCCGTGCCCTTCCATCCCGAGCAGCTCCCCCACGGGCACGCCCACGATTTCAAAATCACCCATGTCAACATCCGCAATCTCGACGATGCGGCCCTCGAAGTGCTCTCGCGCGAGGGTCATTTGTTCCTCGCCCTCAACGAGATGCAGGCCATCCAGAACCACTACCAAACCCTCGATCGAGAACCCACCGACATCGAACTCGAAACCCTCGCGCAAACTTGGTCCGAGCACTGCGTCCACAAAACCCTCAAATCAATCATCCACTACACCGGCGACGGCACGGCTGATGTATCGCCCGAGTCTCGCCCCGGCGTGACGATGCACGACGATGGCTCGTACACCATCAATAACCTCCTCAAATCCACCGTCGCCGCAGCTACCTTCGAGCTCATCGACGAGGGTATCGACTGGACACTTTCCGTGTTCGTAGACAACGCCGGGATCATCAAGTTTGATGATGAACACGCCGTGTGCATCAAGGTCGAGACGCACAACCACCCATCGGCCCTCGCGCCCTATGGCGGCGCAGCCACCGGGATCGGCGGGTGCATCCGCGACATCATCGGCACCGGACTCGCTGCCAAACCCATCGCAAGCACCGATGTCTTCTGCGTCGCCTATCCCGATATGCCCAATATCCCCGCCGGTTGTTTGCCGCCCAAGCAAATCCTCACCGAAGTCGTCGCTGGCGTCCGCGACTACGGCAACCGCATGGGCATCCCCACCATCAACGGCGCGGTCTCCTTCGACAACCGCTATGTCGGCAACCCGCTGGTCTACTGCGGGTGCATCGGGATCATGCCCATCGACCTAATCTCAGGCGACGCCGCCCCCGGCGATCGCATCATCGCGCTCGGCGGCAAAACCGGACGCGACGGCATCCACGGGGCAACCTTCAGCAGCGCCGAGCTCACCGATACTCACGCCGACGAGTTCAGTCATGCCGTGCAGATCGGCAACGCGATCGAAGAAAAACGAACCCTCGATGCCATCCTCCGCGCAAGAGACTCTGAAGGCGGCCCCTTGTATCGTTCCATCACTGATTGCGGAGCCGGCGGGTTCTCGTCGGCCGTCGGCGAGATGGGCGAAAAAACCGGCGCGTTCGTCAACCTCGAACAAGCACCATTGAAGTATGCCGGGCTTTCGTACACCGAAATCTGGATATCCGAAGCCCAAGAACGCATGGTCCTCGCCGTATCTGAAGAAAACCTCCCAGCACTCCAAAGAATCTGCGACGAAGAGCATGTCGAACTCGCCGACCTTGGACACTTTGGTACAGACAACGCTGAACTCATCTTGAACTTTGAAGGCACCGAAGTCGGACGCCTCCCCATGTCCTTCATGCACGACGGCATCCCCACACCGACTCGCACAGCGACATGGAAGAAGAAAGAACTCACCACAGAGCACACAGAGCACACGGAGAAAAAGTCAGAGAGTGGATTAGATTCTTCCCCAACACATCCCTCTGATTCATCTTCCTCTGCCTCCCCCTCTGTGTGCTCTGCGTGCTCTGTGGTCAAATCCCCCTCTCCCCCCTCTTCTCTCCGCGAAAACCTCCTCACACTCCTCGCCCACCCCAACATCGCATCCAAGCACTGGATCATCCGCCAGTACGATCACGAAGTTCAAGGCAACACCGTCATCAAACCACTCGTCGGCCCCAAAGGCATCGGCCCCGGCGATGCCGCCGTCGTCGAACCCGTCCCGGGTTCAGGTCAAGGCTTGAGTGTCGGGTGCGGCTTAGTCACCGGGCTCAGCGATGACCCATACACCATGACCCTGGCCGCCATCGACGAGTGCGTCCGCAACTTGGTGTGCGTCGGCACCGACCCATCCCGCATCGCCATCCTCGACAACTTCTGCTGGCCATCATGCACCAAACCCGAAAACCTCGGCTCGCTCGTCCGCGCCGCCCAAGCCTGCTACGACGGCGCCAAAGCCTACAAAACGCCGTTCGTTTCGGGTAAGGACTCACTCAACAACCAGTTCACCACCGACACCGGCGAAACCATCGAAATCCCCCCAACCCTGCTCATCACCGGGCTCGGCATCGTCCCCGATGTCAACACCTGCATCACCTCCGATGCCAAATCGCCAGGCAACACCCTCGTCCTCGTCGGCACCCCACAAGCCAAACTCGCCGGCTCGCACGCGGCGATGCTCGGCATCGTCCAAAGCACCGAGAGGCCTACCCTCGATCTCAAAATTGGTCCAAAGACCGCCATCGCGGTTCACAACCTCATCAAAGCCGGGCTCGTCAAAGCCGCCCACGATGTATCCGACGGCGGCATGCTCGTCGCCATTGCCGAGATGCTCATCGCAGGGTCAACCAACGATCAATCACTGGGTTTCACAGGCATTGGCGAACTCAACGCGATCATCGCCTTCGACGAATCGCCTTCGTGTTTCGTATTAGAAGTTGAAAACCCAGAAGCACTCAAAGCAACCCTCGGCGGCATCCCCATGCAAACACTGGGCACCATCACCGACACCGGCACACTGGACTGGGACACACTGAGCGCACCCGTCGCCGACCTCACCACCGCCTGGCGATCAACACTCGATTGGTAGCCGACTCAAACAGAATCAAGCAGCAGCCTGCACCGAACTGAGCACTTCATCAATCCATTTATTCACATTCGCACAAAACTCATCTTTGTGAATAAACTGAGTCGCCCCAAGCCGATGGCTCTCGTCTTTCATGTCCGCGTCGGTGCTCCCGGAGAGCATATAGAACGGCACATCCGCAACAGTCATCGAGTTCTTCGCGACCCGAAGCACCTCGTATCCATTGCAACCCGGCAAGTTGAAATCACAGATAATCAGATCGAGCGCATCATCGCCGACAAACTTGCCGGATTCGAGCAATATACACGCCTTGGTGCCGCTCTTGACCCATTGGATATCCACCTTGCTCCTTCGCTTGATGAGCGAAATCACCAGTGTGGCTGCCAACGCATCATCCTCAACAAGCATCAACCGTCCAACAGCCTTGGGCTTGTTCGTCGGAGCAGGCGCAACGGTCGGCGGCTGTCGTGTCGTCAATGGCGCTGACTCTTGAGTAGAAACTGACTCGGCAGCTGGTGTTGACACCGCTGGAGTTTGCTCAGCCTTCTTGCCGAACCGACCATAGACCTTCACATTGTTTCGTCCATCTTCCTTGGCAGCATACACACACTCGTCGGCCTCTTGGACGATCTGGTCGCCGCTCGCCAACCGACCCGGTTTGCCCGCATCAACAGACGACACGCCCACACTGACCGTCACTCTGAGTGTCGCGGGCATCCCCTCGATCATCGAGAGATCAAACGGCGAAGCGTCGATCACAGAGCACACCTGCTCACCGAGCATAGCGCACTCATCGAGTGTGGCATTGGGGACGATAATCGCGAACTCTTCGCCGCCATACCTGCAAACGACTCCCATGTCCCCGATGGTGTCGCTTGTACGCTTGGCAAGCTCAATGAGCACCGCATCGCCCGCGGCATGCCCGTATGTATCGTTGACATTCTTAAACTTGTCAGCATCAAAGAAGAGCACTCCAAAGCCCTTGTTGCTTCTCAGATATTCGTTATAGACACGATCAAGCTCAATATCGAAGTGTTTTCGATTAGCAACCCTTGTCAGCCCATCGATAGATGCTTCTTTGGCGAGTTCCTCCGCCTGGCGTTGCTGGGCAACCTGGTGCTCAATCCCTTGCTCTTGAGCCTGCGCCATCAACTCGGCGGCATCGGGGAAATCACCGATATTCTGGTCAAACATTTTGGCGAGTGTTTTCGATGTCTCAGCAACCTCTTCGATCAGGGACTCGACATCTGGTGCTCTCTTCGCGTACCACAGCGATGTCAGCCTCTCGAGCTTGCGGATCGCCGACTTTGCTGTTTTTCCGTCCATGGCGTCTGTGAGGATTGCCCCCAATGAAACGACCCGCGCGAGCGATTCGTGTGATGGGAGCACATCGTCTGGATCATGATGACACCGGATCGCTTCGCATATTTCTTCAGGGAGTTTCCATTTTTCTGCCAGCCCTGTGCCCACCTTCGCATGGTCAAATCCGAAAGTTTCTTTTTCCAACCCGCAAAGCACGCGATGAGGCACGCCATCGATGGTTTCGGTATATCGAGTTTTCATCGCTGCGAATGCCGCAAGCATCCCCATGTCTTGGAACAACGCAGCGGTGAACGCCTCTTCTGGATCGACGCCGCCCACAACCTGAGCAATTTTCCGCGCCCCGGATGCTCCGACGATCGCACGGCGCCAATGCGCTTCAAGATCAAACCCTTCCCCTGCATTCTTGGTCGTCTCAACAAGACTGAATCCAAGCACGAGTGATTTGACCGTGTTGAGCCCAAGGTACCCCATCGCCCGTTCGATCGAGCCGCATCGAGATGAAAGCCCATAGAAACTTGAGTTCACCGTCTTGAGCACCTTGGCTGCCAGTGCTTGATCTTGCTGAACAAGCTTGGCAATGTCTTTCATGGCGACATCGGGATCACTCGTTAACTCCAAAAGCTTGACAGCCACGGCTGGCAGCGATGGGAGGTTTGAACACGATAAGACATCTTGTAGCAATGAATCAGTCATCGATAGTGCTCCGGACATTGTCCATTAGCCCCCTCAGGCAAACTCACCCCACTCCACACGAGGCTTATCCCCTGAATCGGTACAATTCACAACCGAATTCACCAGCAGCACGACATTTTTGGAGTGAATATGAGCAAAACCCCCTAACGACTCAGGAAGGGGGGTTAATTCCCTATCACAGTTATTCTATTTTTTCATTATCGGTCTCTATCGAAGCCCATACTCTTTGAGCTTGCGATACAGAGTTCGCTCACCAATACCTAACAGCTTGGCGGTTTGCTCACGATTCCCACCCGTGAGCTTCAGGGTCTCGCGGATGGCACGCTTTTCAAGCTGTTCGAGGCTGGTGCCAGCGAGTGAACCGCCACCGGAGGTTCCTGAATCCATGGATTCAATCCCATCACCCTGCTGAACCTCTACAGGAATATGCCCGACATCAATCCGGACTTGCTGCCCACCGTCTGAATCTCCGATCGCCATCACGACCATATTCTCGACGACATTGATCAGTTGGCGAACACTACCGGGCCAACCGAACGCGGTCAGTCGAAGCATTGCCGCATCGCTGATCTCGGGGACTGG
>JAESSR010000011.1 GCA_016764015.1 Phycisphaerales bacterium | reverse complement strand
TGCCTCACGAGATCGTTTCAGACGATCAGATCGTCCGAGCTTGTCTGCGAAGGCTCAATCAAATCGATCATCATCGTCATCGCTCTACCCCCGACGCGCAAGAGGTCCGTCTGGCGGTGCATGCAGCCGGGTCACAACTTCTTGATTCGGCTCTGCGAGAACAGCTCGCGATGCGTTGGCCGCCGGGCACCCCGATGTCAGTGCCCAAGGCTTGGGTGCCATCAAAGCGGGCGTCCCGGCTCACCCCAGAGTTCATCAGGAGTGCAAAGCTGCTCATCGCAGCCAGCGGCGGATGGAACACAAAGGCCCGTCAACGACTCGCTCATTTTGCACGCATGAACCGTGTCGGAGCTCTCGAACTCGTCGCTGCATTGAGCAAGCAGAATCAATCAGAATCAATGGCTCAGGATTCCCGCCAGTCAACTCGGTTATTCTCAGGGGTGAATCCGTATTTTCTTACCGAGCCGCCGAGTTCGAAATCGTTGGAGTGGGCATTTGTGTATTTGGTCTTGTTTGTGCTCAGTGTGTTTGTAATCGCAACAATCACAATCGCCCCCCCCCAAATATTCGTACAAGGGGCCTCATCGCAGTTGAGGTATTCAGCCCAAACCGACCCGCCCAGTACGCCGGCACAGTTGCTTGGGCAAGATGAACAGCCGGGCGTACGCAGCGCCAATCCATCGGCGCGAGAAAACCTCGCCCACTATACTGCGATCGCTCACGAACTCGACCAACTCGTCGTGCAAGCACAAGCAGATCCTGTGCAGAGTCTCGAACGCTTCACAGAAGTTTACCCTTTGTTTGTGGACTCGTGGACAGCTTTTCCTGAACCCGCATTCAGACGAACCGTCTCGCACATCGTAGAGTTTGTCGGGCGAGTTGATGGATCGAATCTAACTGCGGAGATATCCGCGACCGTGAGCTCCGTTCTGGCCTGCGATCCACGCGACAAGAACCCAGCCCATTCCATGATCCGTGCGACGATCATCAACACAGTGCTCGCTGAGCCCAATATTCAATCTTCACTGCGGGCAGAGCTCTCAGCGATCTATAAACGCTGTTATAGCTATGAGCCAATACCTCAGAGCAACCCGATGGTTTCATTGGTCACCATCGCCGGGCTGATCGGAGTCGATTCCCGGCTCGATGATGTATTGTGGTGGGAACAATGGTTGCAAGCGGTGATTGCGTCAACGGCGGAAGATGAATCTCAACGCGAGCGCCTCGTGCTCTCTGCAATGGCATCAAGGCTGCACGATTCGTCACCCCCTGGAGCATCTTGGGATCGCACGATCATCGAGCTGGTCAATGCGGTTTCCTGGCGAGAGGGTTCGCCCGCACGCTACTGGTTGCTCAGCCAGTTTGCAGACCAAGCCGTGAGCACAGCTCGGCTCGCAGCACTCACACAAGCATTAACGCTGCACTCAGGTGCCAAAAAAATCAATGCCATGATGGTGCTTAATCCAAGCGACACATTTGCCCAACGCCAGCAACTCGCTCAAACATATCGGGAAGCTTGGGCACCAGCAAATCCATCATCATCGTCTTCGACACAAACCGATCAATTCGCGCATTTGATTGATGAGATGCACATCCGCGTTTCGATCACTCCCATCGAGATGGATGCAGAGCAAGCAACCCAGGCAATCATCGAACTGGCTCATCTCAACTCCTCAGCATGGCAGATCACCAAGGGTGGTGATACGCTCGCTGAACTTCTACCGAGCACATCAAGTACATCACGACAGACCGGTGATCGTGTTCTGAATTTTTCAAGCAATAGACGCGACATCAAATGGGCACAAGAAGCGATCAATGTCCAAAGCCCCAATGAGCTCGCCAAACTCTTTGCCCAACTTATCCAAGACAATGGGCCGGGGATCAACTCTGCCTATGCCCTTGTGCATCTTGCATCACTCAACCCAGACAGCGAGATTCGTACACTGGCAAGCGGGCAGGTATCGAGGTATAAAGATCATCCAACGATTCTCATCGCGCTCGATCATGCGATATCGAGCAGCCGGATCAGCCGACGGCTGTCGCAGCTCGTGCTCAGAGTAGTCGATCGTCCATTGCCAGATCGCACAAGCGATCATTGGTATGAACAAGCACATACCGCGATGCTCGCCCAGCTCGCAAGGTCATTGGCTCAAGGAGTTGATTCTACTCTGAACAATCTTGAGTACGAACTTTCACGAGCATATTCGATCAGGTTCAACAATGAGTATTCAATCAAAGGTTCCTCAGAGTCGGCAGCAGTCCAGATTGAACAACTCTATATGCAGATGCTTCTCGATGCTCATATACAAGATGAAGAGGGTGTCGGTATACAGAATGCCATCGATCAAGTTGAAGCGTTGACCGCTGTGCGTCAAGCAAGGGCGATCAGTCCCATGCACCGATTTCTTGCGTACCAGCGATCAATCAGCGCACTCTTGGCTTTGCAAGTTGAGTATGAGTTGCCTGGTTCGTCTCTTCGTGTGCAGGACCTGCTTGCAGAGCTTGATGCAAGGCTCGATCAATCGAGATCCATCACCCAACAGATCGCCCAGGCCGAGCGGTGCATCGCGCAGCTCTGGATACTGCGTTTAGAAGGGAGCCGGCCATGAAGCCATTTCATAGATTCACGATCGTTTGTGCATGCGTTTTAACAGTGCTCGTTGCTGGAGGGGCATCGGTCCTTGAATCATCACAGCCGAGCTTGACGAAGAGTCATCTTTTGAAACAACTCGACCCTGAGAGCCTAACAACCTATCTCGAAGTAGGCGAATCGCTCGGGGCGATCGCAGAGTCTGACGCTGACACATTGCTCGCGTCCCAATCGCTCGTTATTGGGATTGGGCTCGCAGTGCGCGACAATCAATCGCAGCTCGCAGCGAGCATGTGTATCGCACTTGCGTCGATAGAGACTGATTCGACGATGGCTGAGACTCTGTGGGATTTGGCTATCGCGATCGATCCGGATCGGTACCAGGCATGGGTGCTCCACCGAGACGATCGAGCCCAAGAGGTCTCAAGGATAAATAGAGACGCCGCTCGGGCGTTGTATGCTGCTCGATTCGCAAATCCCAAGCTCGCGACTGAACTGCTCGGATCACAAGAAGTCCGCCAAGCCATCCGCACTGCCGCTCAAATCGCCAATCTTGATCCTGAGCGAGTCAATAACACAATGAACCAGATGATTAGCGATGCCACAGATGATGATTGCCGCGGTCGGATATTTATTCCCAAGCGAGGAGACGATGGGCAGATGCGACGGATCGTGTGCCAAGATCACGCCCGCCCTGTTGGCGTTGCACTCGGTGATGAGTCGCTCCGATGGTTCATCAAACTCGAACTTATTCTCCTCGAACAATTACCCAGCATCGCAGACAGTCAGGACTGGGAGGTTGTCACCTATCTCAAGCTCGACGCACCTGCGAGAGATCCGTCGACAGCGATGATTGTTCAGCACTATCGTGTCGATCTCTCCAAGCCATATCGCAAAGGTGCTCGCTGGGCAGCCACTCAATGAGAAGTTCTGACCTGCTCCAAATTGAGCGGCTACACTTGACCCGCACTTGAAACACCATCAAAGGAGCCCCAAATGGCCACCCAATCTGCAGCATCAGACGAAAAAATGACCACCTCAACAGAGCCAAAGGGCAAGCCTGAGATTACTTTCGATGACTTCGCAAAGATCGACTTGCGGATCGCAAAGATTGTTCACGCCGAGCCGCACCCAGATGCGGATCGATTGCTCAAACTCCAACTCGACGATGGATCAGGCACGCCACGACAGATATGCGCAGGCGTCCGTGAGCAGTACAATCCAGAAGATTTGATCGGCAAATCGATAGTGATCGTTGCGAACCTTGCCCCGAGGAAAATCCGAGGCGAAGAATCCAAAGGCATGCTCTTGGCTGCGAGTAACGCTACGAAAGGTTCAGATGATCGCAGCGTAGTCTTGCTGAATCCGATGAGTGACATCGAACCGGGTTCAGTAGTCTCCTGATCGTCTTCTGATTACGCAGTGAACACTCAATCAACTTGTTTGGGTTTGGGTTTGCGTTTGCCTTTATGAGCAGCAGCGAGCATCCGATTGATTTCTTCCTCACGCCGATCTTCAATCTGATCGATCGAAGCCTTGAGTTCATTGAGCCGGGCTTCGAGCTGAGCGATTTCATACTGCTTGGCTTCGAGCTGGACATCGAATCGCTTGGATGCCGCTTGGTGGAGTACTTCATTTGCCTCTGTAATCTCAGATTCAGAAGCTGATCGCTTGCTCTTTGTTGCGCGATAGCGACGCGTTGCTTCGACAAACATCAACCCCGCGTGCATTTCTTGGACCTTGAGCTTTGCCAAGTCTGGCTGGTCGGCTTCGAGCAACATGATCTCACGAATCTGAGGCGACATCCGCCCGAGCAAACGATCAGCATTCTCTGGATTATGCTTGAGAATGGGTTGGAGATTGCTCCAGAGCTCCGGGAAGTTCTTTTCGAGGAACTTGTGCATCTGCATTCGGTCCTTGGAGCCGATCCGATCTCGAGATTGCGGTTGTTCAATATCTGGGTTATGGCGTGCTCCAGTTGGGCGTGGGCCCCGAGTAGCAATCCGTGCCTTGCCTTGAAGCTTGATTTCCGCGAGCACTTCGGTTGGCGAAGCACCCTCATCAAGCTTGGTCAGAGCGGCTTGATGGAGTTCAAGCGTCTGCTGTGCACGGCTGATCGAGCGGTTGAGCCGAGCACGAAGTGCGTCGGCATTAATGCGGATTTCGAGCATCTTCTTATCAGGTCGTTTGTCGGTCCGCTGTTGCCGGTCATCATCGCGCTGTGCATTTCGATCTGGATCATGAGTCTGTTCGTTCCCGGAGCGATCCCGAGGCTGGGTCATCCCCATCATCAAACCCGCCACACCAATCGTCGCAGCAAGAACACCGAAATTTGTCAATGCGTGTCGTTTCATTACAGTGCTCCATCGTCCGATGTATACTCGTCCCAGTCGTATCCGGTGAGCGATGAGTCGATATCTGTATCAACCGATTGTGCCCAAATATCCCATTCCGTCAATGCTTCAGACAGATTGCCATCTTCCATAGGCTCAAGGGCAAAGTACGCATCGAGGTCTTGCTCGAGCGAAACCAACGCGATCGTTGACTGATCGTTGCTTGAAGAGTTTGCCCAAGGTTGTGCCCCAACAATAATCAGCGTCGTCCCGGTAGCCAACATCGCAGCCGCCGCGTATCGCAATGACCACACTCGGCTCGTCATCGTTGGCTGTGTTGGCTGAGAAAGAGCCAATGGTGTCGGAGCAAATGTACTGCTCACAGCATCAAGCACACGAGATTCAAGCCCCGCAGGCATCGCGTCAGCATCTTGCCTTGCAAGCAGGTTCAACATCGATTCCATATGCGCGTGCTCAGGATCATCGTGAAGATATAGATCATTTTGTTCATTTGAATGGTTGTTGGTCATGATGCATCCTCGGGGCTCTGTTCAGGTTCGATGATTGATCGGAGTTTTTTGAGTGCCCGATGATGGCGGGCGAGCAGCGTGCCGATCGGGTCGCCGCTCATCTCAGCAATCTGTTTGAAGCTCAGTTGTCCATGATGGCGGAGTTCAATAATTTCTCGGTCTGAGTCCGAAAGCTGCTCCATCGCACTTCGGAGCGACTCGATCTGCTTGTTAGTATCGTCAACTTCATGGGCCGCGGTTTCAGGTCGCCCTTGGATACCCGCGAAGTGTTCTGGGTCGGTCGGTTTAGCATGTCGAGATCGCTTCCGACAGTAATCCCGCACTCGGTTCATGGTGATCCGAAACAACCAAGGCTCAAACCGATTCTGCTCGGTGTACCCAGAAGAGTTGAGTTTGGTCGCGATCGTCACAAACACAGATTGGGTAATCTCCTCAGCGAGCTCTTCATCATGCAATCGGCTCCGAGCCATTGCAAAGACACGCCTGCTATACAGTGCGACGAGTTGTTCCCACGCAGATTCATCGCCGTCGGCAGCCAGCGCAACGATGCTGCTCAGCTCCTCAGGCTCGGTGTTGGGT
>JAESSR010000148.1 GCA_016764015.1 Phycisphaerales bacterium | reverse complement strand
GTTAGGAATCTCTTCGAGATTTCAACCATGGCACCAACATACGCTCAGCCAACTCAGTTCTCGATCAACGCCTGCACACACGGTAATACTGCGTCGAGAGATACGCAACCCACTGCTCGTCGGTCTCGCGGAGCTGGGCGTTGCGGATATAATCCATAATCTGAGGATCACCCATGCCGAGCATCTCGGCGCTACGGATGAGCCCACGGAGCGCAGGCACATAGTTTGGGTCGCGCTCAATCGCATTCTTAAAGTGTGTATACGAATCATTCGCCCACCCGACTTTCTGGTACGCGATTCCGATGTTGTACTCTGGTCTGGGATCAGTCGTCTCGATCCCAGAAGCAATCTGAAACGCGGACACCGCGTCGTGATAGTTGCCCTCTGCCATCAACAACTGCCCCATATTGTTCCACGCAGCATAGAGCTTGTCATCGAGCTCGAGTGCGAGCCGATACTCGCTCAACGCATCGTCAAACTTGTCATCAAGATGCAGCGCCGATGCCTTCTGGTAATGCTCAAGCGCCTCTGCTCGCTGACGCCGGGCAAACGCAATCGAGGGATTGATCTCGTTGGTTGCTTCAGACGACGAACCATCGCGTGTGCCCGAGCTTGAACATCCAACAAGCCCAAAGCCTGTACTCATGACGAGCACCCCCGCGATCGCTGCGATCGCCATCGGCTGCCGATGTGTACTGCTCAACGAGCTGTTCTTTCGGAAAGATATTCTGGTCTCAGGCGTGTTCATGTTATTGTGTCCGTTCGTATCGAGAAAGGGTGACGGTCATCGTCCAGTTCTGTTTCGCAGGCTTGATCTCCAGATCAGTCACCTCGAGCCCTGCGATCTGCTCGGTCGAAATCTTGATCCAATCGAGCATGTGTTCGAGCGATGAATCCCGGATCGTATATGGATAGAGCATCTGACGGGCATTGCCCGTGATCGGGCGTGATCGGTTCTGGTTCCGTCGCCCGCTGGGCAGCACGAGCTTATTTTCGAGCTTCGCCTGAGTCGCAAATCGCTCAAGCCGAGAGAAAATATCAGGGATCGGCTGATACAAATCCGTATTCGGATCGTTCGCCTGCGTTGCTTCGAGCGTATTGAGCTCATCAATAAGCTCATTGATCGAAGCAAGCTCAGCAGTCTTGAGCGAGTTGGTTTTCAATGCTGAGCTGCGCATCCGCCACCCAACAATAAAAATGATCAACGCGAGCCCAACAAGCATCAAACCGACAAAGATCAGATGCCTGGGATAGTTCAGCCGCTCTTGATTCTGCGCAATTGCTGCGAGCTCATAGCGATCGTCCGCGCTGAGCCGACCTTGAGAAGTGTTGACCATACTCATGAGTCATCCTCCTCATTTACCCATCGAGCATTGAAGGTTGCCTGGATTCGCTGTTTCACATTCTTTGGGGTCATGGTGCGCCATCGCAGGTTCGAGCCCTTGATCTTCGACAAGCTCTGATCGATCTGCTCTGCCTGCCTGATGTCATCGACCATCACGGCGACAGTGACGACCGCGCTGTTAAGCCGAATGGAAGTAATCTCGATCCCGGGTATTCCAAACACATACGAAAGCGTTTCGAGCTCTTCGATAATCGGCTTGGCACGCGCAACCTCTAAAGGCCCTTGGCTCCCTCGCAACTGTGAAAGCTTCGCTCCCAGATCCATCACCGGGAACCGTGAGATCGCCAGAACAGGATCAAAGCTATTGATCGATTCCATCCGCTGGGCTTTGATCTGCTTTGTTTCGTTCTTGATTCCATTCGCTTGGACAAAGAGTTGATACCCCATAAACCCGATTACACATGCCACCGCGACGAGCGACATCCCCGCCCACCGGTACATCGATCGGTGTGCCCTGCCCGGACGGTTGCTCAGCGCTTCGAGCGAGACCAAGCCATCGCCCCGCTGCCCCGAAGCAATCTTCGAGAGCGTCTCGCCGATTGGGTCGTCATGTTCAATAAAATCAATCGTCGCCTCGGGCCAAGCCTTGTTGATCGCGCTGCCAATCTCGCCAGCATCGAGCCCTGTGTGCGGCTGAGCATCCGAATCTGCATCATCAGCAGTACTCGATGACTCAACCCGCGCCGGGTTGCCGACAAACACAATCCGCGATGGAGCGACGCCGAGCTGCGATGACCATCCGAGCCAATCGCTACAAATACGAGCGATATCGTCGCGCCGAATGAGCGCCAAGTTTTCGTGCTGTCCGTGCGCCATCGTGATCCGAACCGACCCGCTTGCGATCAGCCGACCAGCACGCGACCAGGTCCAGATCATCCGCCCACCATCTGCATCAACCGCAATCACCGCTGCAATCGGCGCATCCGAAGACACAATCCGCTGAGCGCTCTGCGCCGGCAACCCGGAACCCGGATCCCACACATTGGCAATCGCATGCCAGATCGTTGTAAACTTTTCGACCCGAACACCGATCGCATCGAGCTGATCTTTGAGCAGCCGACCAACCACATCGGGTGTTGCCATCACCGCTGCCCGCGAGCCTGTGGATGTTTCGTCCGCATCGAGCATCTCAAAGCTCAGCTCCATAGGCATCTGCGGGAACCGGTCGCCGATCCCCGAGTGATGCTCTGGCTCGAGCGCATCAACATCAATCTCGCTCATCGCTCCGGTGATCGCCGCATCGAGCATCGCCGGATCAGCATCCTCAGGCTTGACCCAAGAACACACCGCCCCGTCGGCATCGAGACACAACAGCGCCAACGATCTTCCCTTGCCAGAGCTTGCTCTGCCAGACCCAGAACCGATTGCATCAAGCCGATCACGCACCCACGCAGCCCCTTGATTCACCGATTCATGGATCAACGCAGGGTCAGCGATCGCCCCTGCCTGCCAAGAGTCATCGCTCTGCCCGCTGACCAGACGCATCCCCCGCAGGGTGCCGCCCCGATCCGCTCTTATGATATAACACACACGCTCACTCAATGGCGGTCCTGCCTTGGCTCATCACCATAGTTGGAGTTAATCGTTTCTATTCTGACTGTTCTTCGAAAATCCTGCACGGGCTGTGCCCAAAGGCTTCGGTGTCTTGCGATTCCTGACCTTGTCCGGGGGCAACCCTCGTCGTTCACGCTCAAGACGGATCCGAGCCCGAGGCTGTTGACGCGATGGCAGCGCCGCGATGGTTGCTTCGTCTTCCGCGCTGAGCATCGACCCGTTGTTGTTGCGTTCGGTCGCCACATCTACGCTGCCGCCTTCGATCAGCGTGACAGACTGCCCGGTGCGAGATGCCATTTTGATCTGCGCCCGATCCTGCCCATCGCTCATCACAATATACTCTGCGGTGATCTTCTCGACCGTCAAGTCTTCAAAGTCATCACTCCCAGCCTTGGCCATTTGACCCATCGCAACGATCCGTTGTTTGCCATCAATCCGGATAAACGCATGGAGCGCATTTGGATCATTGATAAACCCGATATAACGAACGCGCTTGGCGATCTCGCCGCTATCATTTGAACCTGTGTTCTCAGCCGATATTGGATCTGGCTCTACAACTGTATTGTCTGGAATAATCGGTGCATTCTCAAGGAGTGCAAACCGCTGGGCGAGCCCGATCGTATCAATCGTTTGCGACGAGATCGATTGAGCCAAGCCATCTGAGTTTGCCGTGTTCTGAGTGTAATCGAGACCTGGCAATGGCGTATGCCCATTGCCAGCACCATTGATCCCATCGCCGTGTGTAGGCTTGGGCATCGACAATGCTCCCAGCCCAAGCATCACCGCCAAAAGCACAAACACACCCGACGCGACCTGCGCACCGAGGGTCCATTTCTTGGCTTGGGTTCTGGTAAGTGTGTTGCTCATCGCTCGATCATTCCTTAAAATCGTCCTTCATTAGTGATATACCGAATATATCGGCTCTGGCATGCAAATCCGATCAGGGTTCCCGCCAAGAATCGGGCATTTGCAGCCTGTAAATCGCCAAATGAACCCGACCCATGAAACACTAGCCCTGATCTGATCCCGACACGCAATCTGGCACTCAATAAAGATCCGCCAGATTCACATCCCGGTCATGAACACCAATGTCCTTCCAGGTGATAAACGCACCAATCTCGAGCGGATTGCCCGAACTTCGGTTTCTTGTACTGATCCGTATCCGTGTGATCCCGCCATAGCGTGAGATCAGCCGACCCTTGCTCATACCTGTCCCGGCGCGCACCTCCACAATCACCGCCCAGAGCTCGGTATCAACCGCGAATATTCGCAAGGCGGCTGCCCGTTGCTCGCTGCTGAGCCCTGCGGCTGATGCTGCACGGGTGAGATCCGATCGGGTGATGGTTGTTAATTGAATCCTGAGCGTTTCAAGCTCAGAAACAAACCGCTCAGCAAACTCGCCCGCTGCCACCCTCGCCGCTGCATCGAGCGTCCGGTCCGAAGCGGCACTCACACTAATCGTGGGGGGCCCAAACGGTCGGGTCAGACCCAGAAACTCTGTTTCGGTGGTATTGAGTGAGAGATTCCGCAGAATGGCCCCGCCCTCTTCGATCTGACGATCGCTCAACCCAGAAAGATTACTCAGCGCGGTGCCCTGGGCATCACGCAGGAATACCGAGACCTCTGATCCGTCAGCCAAAATAATATCCATCGCGTGCCCGGTGCTCGGCTCGAGCGCATCGAGCACATTGCGCCCGTTCTGCTGCTTGAGCCATGCCCCGATCGCTTCTTGGAGCCCACGCCCAAGGTGATGATCCTGATACTTTTCAATCTGGCGTGCGACCGTCTTGGTCTGTGCACTAAATCTCGAAAGCGCAACCCCAATCCCAAGCCCCACCACCACCATCAGCATAATCACCATCGCGATAGCAAAGCCGCGTCGAGCCTTACCTGGATGATCGCCTGAGCCGCTGCTCATCTTCTTCGTCTTCTTGGATGTGATCGGTACTTGCTTCATGAATCACTGATGTTAATCACGCGTGTCGCGTTGGGATTGATTTGTCCACCCGGGCGTCTGCCCCCGCCATCATCATTGCCCGGCTGACCATTTCCGCCATTGGTGTCGTCCGCATCATCTTCCCCATCAACACTACCATCCGCATTGCCCGAGCCATCGGTGCTCGGGTCATTACCGAGCACTGAATCAATCTCAAACATCCACGACGCGTACTGCCCGTTGGTCAGAATAATCTCGATCTGTGCATACGCCGGGATGTCTTCAAAAACGAGCCCGGAATAGGTATCAATAAACTCATCACCGCGGTAGAACTCCCACAGGCAACGCTCGATATTGCGAAGCAAAGGCACCGCCCCGGCCAAACGCGCCCTGATCTCGTCGGGTGTCCCCACAAGATCAGGATATGGGCCTTGCCCATAAAGCAGTTGTTC
>JAESSR010000147.1 GCA_016764015.1 Phycisphaerales bacterium | reverse complement strand
TGGCTGTTTCAATAAAGCTGATGAGACTGCCCCTTTGAGTACGCCAATTACTGGCTGATCATCATCGTCAAGGATCGGGTCTCCATTCTCGTCAACGAGTGGCCCTTCGATTTCTCCGATACGAATTCCGATCGAATCGTTTAACCCATTTGGATCGATAATGATATTAAAGTCTTGCACGCCTTGACCCAATGCCTGGCGGATCGCCACGCCTCGCCCGTCATTGAGCGATTGCAAAGGCGTGTTGCCGTTGATTCCATAGACGGTTGTCCCTGTCAATGTGTTGCTGACGATCGAGCCTGAGAGCCCGAGCGATGCCAAGATTCCTGCGCCAGTTTCCTCGGTGATGGTGCCTAACCCGTCGATCACAAACTTGTCGTTTTCAACGCGTGCGCTAACCCCGCTGACTTCTGAAATTGCATCGAGCACTTCTTGAACCGTGCCCGCGCGAGAGAGATCGACATCGGTGCCATTGATCGTGATGGTGCCTCGGGTGATCCCGTTGCCGTTGTTCAAGTCTGCGAGTGCGGTATCAGCATCAAGCCGAGCCGCCTGTGATTCAAAGGTCAGCGCATCGAGCCCGATTGCTGTGGAGTCCAGATCAGAAAACCCACGAGTCAGCAACTGCTGGGTCGTGACGAGCCGATCAATAATGAAGTTATAACTCCCCGGCACCGCGCTCGAAGTCGCCGATGCGGTAAGTACGGTGTCATCACTCGATGAGATGCTCCGCGAGGAGAAAATATCATTCACCCGAAACGATGCAGCAGCCGTCTTGAACGCATTGAGCCGCGAGTTGATATCGAGGAAGGCTGCCTGCTGCGACTGGAGCTGGATAATCCGCTGCTGCGCCAGAATCTGCGGGCGCGACTGCGACGCGATCAACTGATCGATCAACGATGCTGTATCAATCCCCGAAAACAGCCCGATTCCTGTGGTGATGCCACCCATGATAATTCTCCTATCTCAACAGACCGATCGTGAAACCAAGCCTGTGTGCCTATCAAGTGCCCCAGCAATCGCATCTGGCGATGTCAGGTTCACTCGTATCTGTTTATCGGGTGCCCGCTGGGGTGATCTCGATCCGGATCGCTCTAATGCATGCTCATAAAACATGTTGTGGCGAATTTTGCCTGTATCTGTACCTGCAATAGCCAACAGTGCCAGCAAAGGCGCAATATACGCCGATTCCATCAATCCGCATATTCATCAACGAAAACCAGCGCGTCCAAGTTCGAGGTTATGAACAAATCATGCAAATCATGAAACATTTCCATCCCACAAGCCGATCTCTTCGTCGAATAGATCGTATATTTTGAACTCAACTCTCACAACCCAATATCTTTCAGCAGATCCGATCAACACAACAACGCTCATGAACGATCAATCCAATTTTCAATCAACGCCTGCGATCCTCCGAGTTGGAGTGATGGCAATCAGCATTCTCGTCGCCCTTTCTTCATTGCCCTGGCTTTTCATGGCTGTCGGGCAGTTCGGCGGGTTCGCTTGGGGGCTCTTTGGGTTCGAGCTCATCATGCTCCTCGGATGCATCATGACGCTCTTGGTCTGTATTGGCAAAGTACGAGTTGAAAACGCCTTTCCAGTGGCCATCGCATGCCTGGTCGGCACCATCCTCGTTGGCATGGTCTTTGGCATCTATGTAGATGCAAGGGCACTCGTCGGCGACAATCCAGATATCTATCCTTGGATCAACCGGACACTGATGTTCAGGTTCGCAGCCATCGCGAGCCTGAGCCTGCTTGCGACGCTCGATGTCTATCGGCGCGACGCACGATCGTGGGGGCTTATCGCCCGCTCAGTTGTGTTTATGCTCCCGGTGCTCGGCGCTCTCGCATGGATCAAGTTCAAAGGACTCCCAGTTGTATCCGGAGGCTCTGGCGATCCCAAGCCCATCGCGATGATTATTATCCTCCTCGGAGGCTTAATTCTTGGCATCCTGTTCTCGATCGCGGGTCATTTCTTGATCCGATCATTCGAGATCGCACTTCCAGAAAACGCCGAGAAAATCGACTAAAATCGAGCATAATCAATGAATTTGGGACAGATTCAACGCTTTGTAAAATGCCCGAGCTTACTCGGCCAATAATTGGGCGTGAGTGATTTTCTACTACTAACCATCGCATTGTTCTTCGCAGCCATCATCGGCGCGGGGATTGTCTTCTTCCTGCTCTCAGCCCTCAAGCGTGGACGCAAAGGCGGGGGAGTCGATAAAATTTCGCTGCGCATGCTCACCGAGCGCGTCCGAGCCGTCGGCAAGCTCGTTGGACTCGAGGTCCACGCCAAAGAGATCGCCACCGCAACCACCGGCTGGAACTGGTTGCCTCCAATCTTATTGAGCCAAGCAAAGATCGCGATGATCTTTCAGTTTGAAAAACAATACGCCGTCGAACTCGGCTCGATGAACGAATCCGATGTCGAAGACCTCGGCGAAGGCTCGTTCCGCGTCACCCTCCCCCCAATCGTCGGCTCGCTCCGCCTGATGGATGTCGAGCCCTACGACATCCAACAAGGTCGCGTCTTGGGTTTGATCGATGTCATCAACATGAACGCCGAACGCCAATCACAACTGATGCGCACCGCACAAACACAGGCCGCCGAGTTGTTCGAAAAGAACGATGCTCGCTATGAAGCCCAAGCCCGCGATGCGATCGAACGCCAACTCCACTCCATTGCCAAGCTCTTCGATGGCACCCTCGAAATCTGCTGGCGTGAGCAAGCAACCAGAGAGCAGCCTCGGATCATCATGGACGAAGCCCTCAAGACCGGCCCAGCGGTGGGTGTTTAAAAATCATCTGGTAGGATGGGCTTCTAGCCCGTCTCTTTCTTTCTCAGAGATGGGCTGGAAGCCCATCCCACCAAGAGTTGTGCGGATTCAGACCGCACTCGGATGCCAAATGGTCTTGAACTCGATAAACGGGTCCATCCAATCCGGGCCTTCGCATGAAGCATCATCGAAGAAATCAACCCCGTCACGAACCGTCACGCGTTTGAGATTGTCCGCTGCCCCTAACCGAAGCAAAGTGCGATGCTCATCGCTCACGCCGGCAGCATGAATCGCGATCAACTCACGATGCGAACTAAAATGCTCCATCAGTTCATTGCGGTAGCCGCTGAGCATGTTGATGATCCCGCCGGGCAGATCACTCGTCGCGATCGCTTCGCTCAAGATCATCGCAGGCACCGGGTTCTTTTCGCTCGCAAGCACAACGCACGCATTGCCCGCAGCGATCACAGGCATCACCAACGAAACCAACCCGAGCAACGAAGGCTCATCGGGCGCGATCACACCAACGGTGCCCATTGCAAACGGGATTGTAAAGTTATGATAAGGCCCAGCGACCGGGTTCGTGCCGCCCATGACCTGTGCGTATTTATCTGTCCACCCAGCGTAGTACACCACACGGTCAATCGCCGCATTGACTTCATCTTCGCCGCTCTTCTTATTAGATGCACCAATCGCGTGTGCGAGTTCGAGCCGTTTGCCTTCCATCATTTCAGCGAGCCGATAGAGCACCTGCCCACGAAGGTACGCAGTTGCATCGGCCCATCCACCCTGCGCCTTGCTCGCAACTTCAACCGCGTTGCGCAAATCTTTGCGTGAACCATGGCACACATGAGCGACCAGGTTCTGCGCGTTGTCGTGCACCTCGATCGTGCGTCCAGATTCGGTCCGCGGAAACTTGCCACCGATGGCGAGCTTGTAGGTCTTGATGATGGGGAGGCGTTCACTCATAAGGTATTCTCGTTCTAAATAGATTCAACGGATCAAAGCATGTATTCCAGTTCAAACTCGTGGCGGATCGGGATGCCGTCGAAACCAACATTGGGGATTTCAGGCTTGATTTTCCGTGCTTCGGTCACCGCGCCACGGTGCAACGCCACCAGGTCAAACCCTCGGCGTTGATAAAACCGAAGCGCAGGCGTGTTATCGTTGGTCGTGATCAACCACAAGCGTTTGCATCCCAACTCGCGTGCCTTATTGCGCACCGCATCGAGCAGGCACGATCCAATTCCGCCGTGCCCGGCCATCGAGTTATGCGTGATGATCTCGCACCCGTCACCCTCGATGTTGTAGGTCAACAGCCCAACCTCGGCGCCGTCACGAATGGCTGCCAAGCCCGGCAGTTCGTCTGCTTGGAACTTTTGCCCACGCGTGACCTGGGTCGTCGATCCCCAATACTGCACAAGCACTCGGCTCACCCAAGATTTGTCCTCAGGCATCAGGTCACGAATATCAAACGAATGAATTCCGGGTTGTGTCATCATGATTCACTCCTATTTACAGTAATCTGATTCATTTGCAGTACGCCATCAACCCGTGCCGACCGCCCTCGCGTCCGAACCCGGATTCTTTATACCCGCCGAACGGGCTGGTTGGATCAAACTTGTTGTAGGTGTTGAGCCAGACAATCCCCGCGTCGAGCTTCTTCGCAACATCAAATATCTTCGATCCCTTGTCCGTCCACACACCCGCTGCGAGTCCATACGGCGAGTTGTTCGCCCGGGAGATCGCTTCGTCAGGTGTGCGGAAACTCATCACTGCCAAGACGGGCCCAAAGATCTCTTCACGAGCGATCGTATGGCTCGGCTGCACCCCGGTATAAAAGCAAGGTTTGCACCAAAAACCCTTGTCCGGAAGCGTCGATTGGCACACATCGTGCTTCACCGCGCCCTCATTCTCGCCAGTCGAAAGATACTTCTCAATGGTGCCGAGCTGTTCCTTCGAGTTGATCGCGCCGACATCGGTGTTCTTATCCATCGGATCACCAACACGCAATGTCGCCATCCTGTCTGTGAGCTTTTCGACCACACGATCAAGGATCGATTCTTGCACGAACAATCGCGAACCAGCACAGCACACATGCCCCTGGTTGAAATAGATCCCTTCGATAATCCCCTCGATCGCCTGGTCGAGCGAGGCGTCCTCGAAGATAATATTCGCGCTCTTGCCTCCGAGTTCGAGGGTGAGTTTTTTCTTGGTCGAAGCAACCGTCTTTGCGATCGCTTTGCCAACCGCCGTCGATCCTGTGAACGCGATCTTGTCGATGTCACTGTGCTCGACCATCGACTTGCCGGTCTCGCCCGCGCCGGTGATGATGTTCACCACGCCTTTAGGTAATCCAACCTCTTGGCAAATTTGCGCAAACCTTAACGCCGTCAGCGAAGTAGTCTCGGCGGGCTTAAGCACCACCGTATTGCCGCACGCCAACGCCGGGGCAATCTTCCACGCCATCATCATCAACGGGAAGTTCCACGGGATAATCTGCCCGCACACACCGATCGGCTGGGGGGCGCGCCCGGGCAGTGCATACTTGAGCTTGTCCGCCCAACCCGCATGATAGAAAAAGTGAGCCGCTGCGAGCGGGATATCCACATCGCGCGATTCCTTGATCGGCTTGCCGCCGTCGAGTGTCTCAAGCACCGCCAACTCACGGGCGCGTTCTTGCATCCGCCGAGCGATACGAAACAGATACTTCCCGCGATCCTTCCCGCTGAGCCCTGCCCATGCCGGGAGCGCATCGCGTGCAGCTTGCACCGCCCGATCGACATCACCCGCCGACGCATCAGCAACCATCGAGAGCGTGTCCTCGGTCGCCGGATTGATCGTGGCGAAGCGGCTCTTTGATCGTCCATCCGAAGCGGGTTCGACGAACTCACCTCCGATAAATAATCCATACTGATCGGCGATCTCTGGGCGGACAGATTCTGGCGCGGGGGCGTATTCGAAGATCCCGCCTCCGATCGCTGCCCGCAGATCAAGTCGTTTCGGTGCTTCGATCCCCGAAGCCTGTGGTTTGCTCACAATACTCATGCCATCATTCTAACAGCTTTTTGTGCTCTAGTCGTCCCAAACCGAATCCAGAAGGGGTATCTTGCCCGGTTGGGTCAAAGTTGGGCACAGATTTGGCCGCTGTAGGAGCTATGAGCGACACCCCAGCCAATCATCCAAACCCCTCGCCAGCCTCAAAGCCAGCCTCCGATTCCTACGCCATGCGCAACGAATCTCGGCTCGACACAGAAGGCCTTCACTGCTCGCTCGGGCGCGTCGCCGACATCACCGGCTCAGGAATGCGTCTGATCGTCGCCTCCAACGACCTTCCAGAAGTTGGTGATATCCAGTCCTACATATTCTCAGACGCCAAAGACAAAGCCACCGTCACCGGCACCGTCAAATGGGTTCGCAAGGGCACCGCGTTTACCCGCCGATGCGAGGTCGGGATTGAGTTCGTCAAGCTCGACCCAGAAACACGAGATTCGATCATCCGCCTCGCAGTTCACGGCAAACTCGGTCAAACCCCTGGTGCCGACATCCATGTCATCTTTCCAAACCTCTACAAAATCCTCGGCATCTCCCAATACGCCTCCCAAGACGAAATCCAATCCGCCTACCGCAAAAACGCCAAACTCTGGCACCCCGATGTGAGCGACGCCATGAACGCGCCTCAACGCTTCGAAGAAATCCAAAAATCCTACGCCGTTTTGAGCGACTCAGCCAAACGAGCCAGCTACGACGCACGATTCTTCAGCCAAGATCAAGCCGCCGCGTGATTTGACTAAATGCCAAATATTATTACTCGTGCTAAAAGACCAATAGACAAACTCCACGCAAGATTCGTTAAGGTGCCAGCAACACGGTAGCTTGTATCTTCTTCTGGATTGTCTTTAGAGTTGGTGCTTTTTCGCACAATTGCTTTGGCGGAGATGAGGATCGCAATGCCTGTTAGTTCTCCCGCCAAGCAGAACAGAACGACAATCACATTTTCTGCTTTGCCCATCACCCATCCAGAACGATCTTCTTGACGGCTCGATGATTTGCCAATGAGAGTTTTGATAATGAGCCCGCTGAGCAGAACAGTGAGCAAAATTGATAGCACAACTGTTAAAACGATACAGAAAGTTCCATCAGCGTATGGGCCAATGGTTGTCTGGGTTGCAGTATCTGCAATTGTGTTTATACATGTCATTTCAGAGTGTCTCCGATAAATACCATGACATTGTATGCTCAAAATCGGTGAGTACCTTGAGCGATCCTCGTTTCATGATCTGAGATATCCTTTGCGGAGAAAGATTCAACATTTCTGCAGCAGCAGATTGTGTTTGTGTCTTTCGCATCGCTCTTGCAACTTCCGCAGATTTTTCTGTCCAAGTCATAATTATTTCAGAATATAGTTGTGCGGATGATTCGATAAGGGCGACTGAGACATCTGCCGTCTGAGGCATGTAAAATGCATACACAAGGCCTTCTTTCCTTGCTCGTTTCATTGCTGCTGCGGCATTGTGAAATGCCGGACCGTCGATGGCACCTGCATCTTTTGTTTGTTTGTTTACATCGATAGAACCAGTGCCAATCCCCCATCGAATTTTAGCGGGATAAATTTCTTCATTGACTCTGGCGCAAATTTCAAACGAGAAATCAGGCCTGTTTAGTACCCCTGATATTTCGTCAATGCCGCGCACGGTTCGAAGTGGTGCAAAGATATGAGTAGCATACTCTTTGTTGATTTTGATAAGAGCCATCTTGAGACTTTGCCCGAACAGTTGTCTTTTTTGAATCTTTCTTGATTCATATAGATCCCCGATAACCGCGATCATTTCTGGTTTTGTCTGGTTCATTGTCAACACTATAGACTAGATATTGGGAATATCAACAGTATAGGCTTGATGTTTACGCATCCGAGAAATCATACCCCGCCGCATACTCCCCAGTCTTCAGCTTCTGCATACTCCGCAACACATCATTCAACAACGAACTCGCTCCAAACCGGAACCACTCTGGTGATAACCATCCCTCGCCGAGCGTTTCGTTGACCATGCACAGGTAGTGCCATGATTGCTTAGCCGTGCGAATGCCGCCAGCGGGTTTCATGCCGATCTTCTTGCCGGTGTCCTTGTAGGCGTCCCGGATCGCTTCGAGCATCACCAGCGTGACGGGCATCGTCGCCGCCGGCGAGACTTTGCCCGTCGAGGTCTTGATGAAATCGCCGGCGCGGATACACGAGATCGCGATATCGCTTGCCTTGCGCACATTGTCGTAGGTGACCAGTTCGCCGGTTTCGAGGATCACTTTGAGGTGAGCATCGCCGCACGCTTGGACGACCGCTCGGATTTCCTCCGCGACGACTTCGTACTTGCCTGACAAGAACGCCCCGCGATTGATCACCATATCAATCTCGTCCGCCCCATCCTTCACCGCTTGCTCTACATCGCGCACGCGGATATCAAGCGGGTACTGACCACTTGGAAACCCCGTCGCGACCGATGCAACCTTGACCCCCGTGCCCCCGAGCAACTCCTTCGCATAAGGCACCATCGCCGGGTACACACACACCGCAGCCACATGCCCGAGCCGATGCCCGAGCATTTCTTCGTCGCGCTCCCAAGGACGGATCGCCTTGATGCACAAGCTCCGCACCTTCTCAGGCGAGTCCGAGCCCTCAAGCGTCGTCAGGTCGATCATCGACGCCGCGAGTTCGAGCGCACCGAGTTTCGATGCCTTCTTGATCGAGCGCGTCGTGAACGATGCAGCCCGCCGATCGGTCATGATCGCGTCGATGGTCGGTGATGTTGGAAGTGGGGGCAGTGGTGGATTGGTCATTGGTTCACTCGTCTCCGTCGTTGGTTGCTTCATCTTCTTCGATCGGCAATCCTGTGATTTCCCATTCTCGCCACCCGCCGAGGAAGACCGTGACGCGTTTTTTCATAAAGCTGTTGTACCCAGCCTCGATCATCCGCTTAGCCATCGCATGCGTGTTGGCCGACCCTGGGTTCTCGCCATAGACAATCAGGCTCTTGTACCGTTCGAGCTTCGGATCGGTGCCATAGCGCAGATCAATATCAGGGGTCCGCATGTTGATCGCGCCGGTGATGTGCCCTTGGGCAAACCGTTCGGGCTTGCGGGTGTCGATGAACAACGCGGTGTCGTCATTTTTCTGCTGTTTCTCGAAGAGTTCGACCGCCCGGGTCAGGTCGATGT